>JABFSP010000076.1 GCA_013140565.1 Ignavibacteria bacterium | reverse complement strand
AATATATATAAATGGCAAGATACACAGGACCAAGCTGCAAACTTTGCAGAAGAGAAAAAACCAAATTATTTCTGAAAGGGACAAAGTGCTTTACTGAAAAATGTCCGCTTGAAAGAAAAAATTATGCGCCGGGTCAGCATGGACTTTCAAGAAGAGCAAAAGTCTCTGATTATTCGATCCAGCTAAGAGAGAAGCAGAAAGTTAAAAGAACTTACGGTGTTCTTGAAACACAGTTCAGGAATTACTTTGAGCTTGCTTCCAAACAAAAGGGCAGAACCGGTGAGAACCTAGTAAAGCTTCTTGAAAGAAGACTTGATAACATTGTTTACCGCTCAGGTTTAGCTCCTTCAAGAAAAGCTGCAAGACAGCTCATTCTGCATAAGCATTTTAAGATTAACGGTTCAACCGTTAATATCCCGTCTTTTCTTTTAAGGGCAGGAGATTCCATCCAGGTTAAAGATAAGAGCAAACAGGTTAAGGTATTCCATGAATCAATGAAACGCGTAAAAGATGATATGCTTCCGGGCTGGATCTCTGTAGATAAATCCGCTTTAAAAGGAACACTCCTGGCTATACCGGAAAGAATTGATATTCCGTTTACAGCCAACGAACAATTAATTGTTGAATTATATTCAAAATAGAAATAAACATGACAAATCAATATATTCAGTACCCCGAAAAATTAGAATTAGAAAAAGAAACTAATACCCGTTATTTCGGCCGTTTCACCATACAGCCGCTTGATAAAGGTTACGGAATAACGCTTGGCAACGCTTTAAGAAGAGTACTTATCTCTTCATTGCCGGGTACTGCTATTACCGGTATCAAGGTTAATAATGTTCCGCATGAATTCACAACAATTAAGGATGTTGTTGAAGATGTTTCTGAAATAGTTCTTAACTTAAAAGAAGTCAGGTTCAAACAGAACATCAAAGGCGCCAACAAAGTTGAATTAAGACTTAAAGGTCCGCTTGATTTCATTGCAAGACATATACAGGAAGCTACTGAAGACTTTGAAATTCTGAATCCGAACCATCATATAGCTACACTGAACAAGAATGCTGATGTAAGCATTACTTTGAAGATCGGCTCAGGTATCGGTTACGTCCCTTCGGAAGAAAACAAAGATCCTGAACAGGACCTTTTAATGCTCCCGATCGATTCTATCTTTACTCCTATAAAGAATGTAAAGTATGATGTATTGAACACAAGGGTAGGACAGAAAACAGATTACGAAAAACTTGTTCTTGAAATTACCACAGATGGAACGATCATTCCGGTTGACGCATTAACACAAGCTGCATCAGTACTGAATGAGCACGTTGCAATGTTCGAGAACTTCGGTAAGGTTACAGAGGAAAAGAAAGCGCCCGTTAAGGATGAAGAGACTGAATTCGCAAGGATCAGAAAAATGCTTCTTACCAATGTTGATGAGCTCAAACTTTCAGTTCGCGCCCAGAACTGTCTTCGCTCAGCGAATATTAAGACATTAGGTGATCTAGTCAGACACCAGGAAGTTGAAATGCTGCAGTTCAGGAATTTCGGAAGAAAATCACTTGCAGAGCTTGGTGAGATACTCCAGGAAAACGGACTTTCCTTTGGTATGGATGTTGATAAATATATTAAAGAAGAAAACTAAACTAAAAAGCTGGATTGAATTGATATGATACACAGAAGAAAAGGCAGAAAATTAAAAAGAACAGCTACGCACAGGAAAGCCTTACTTTCCAATCTTTCTGTTTCTTTAATAAAACATAAAAAACTGAAGACTACTTTGGCGAAAGCTAAAGAGCTTAGATTATTTATAGAACCGATAATTACCAAATCAAGAAGAGCGCTGAGTTCTGATAAACCGGAATTTGGAGTACATTTGAGGAGAGAAGTTAATAAATTTCTTCAGGATAAAGGGGCTATAACTACTTTATTCAATGAAATAGCGCCAAAAGTTGCAAACCGCAATGGCGGCTATACCAGGGTTCTTAAAATGGGCAGACGCTTAGGTGATGGCGCGGAACTGGCTTTAATAGAACTTGTAGACTATAATACAGAACAGGCTCCCGATAAGACAGAAACAGCTGATAAAGAAACAAAAGGAAAGCCCAAAGCTAAGACAACCAAATCTGCAGCCAAAACAACAAAGACTACAAAGACAAAAAAGACAGCAGCTACTGCAGAAACAAAAAAGCCTACAAAGACCAAAAAGAAAAAAGAGGCAGCTGAGTAATTAACATAATAAGAGGTAAGCAGCACTTATCAGATTAATGAAAATAACAACAGCTGAATTCGTAAATAGTGTTTCAGATCTTGCCCAGCTTCCAACTGCTCATCTACCGGAAATTGTATTTATTGGACGCTCTAATGTTGGTAAATCATCTTTAATAAACAAGATCTGCAACAAAGCAAAACTTGCTAAAACCAGCTCTGTACCGGGCAGGACAAGAATGCTTAATTATTACCTTATCAATGAAGAATTTTACTTCGTTGATCTTCCGGGGTATGGTTATGCAAAAGTGCCTGAACAGATCAAGACCGGCTGGAGAAAACTTGTTGAAGAATACATAAGCACAAGAAAGAACATTAAACTTGTGTTTGAGCTTATGGATTCACGTCACGACCCTACATATCTTGACCAGTTAATGGTTAACTGGCTTGAATACTATGAGATAAATTACGCAATTGTTTTAACAAAATCCGATAAGATCTCTTCCAATAAAATGGAACGCCAGATATATCGTACCAGCAAGATAGTTAGCAATGATGAGCTATGCAAGGATTACGTACCATTTTCAGCTATAACAGCAGAAGGTAAAGATACCGTAGTAAAACTTATCACTGAAAGTCTGAATTCATAAATCTTTTAACCGGAGATATCTTTGCTGAAAAAAAAGATATTCACCCCGGGACCTACACAGGTCCATCCCGACGTTTTAAAAGCCACAATATCATCTGATACATACCACAGGAGTCCCGCTTTCAAGGCTTTCCACGGCGAATTGAATGCTAAATTAAAGCATATATTTCAGACCGATCAAAATCTAAACATATTAACAACATCCGGCACCGGTTCTCTAGAAACCGCAGTAATAAATTTCTGCAATTCTTCGGAGAACGTACTTTTTATCAACCAGGGCAGATTCGGCGCCCGCTGGGGTGGAATATGCAAAGCTTATAACATAAACGCTGTTGAGCTTCCGATTGAATATGGTAAAGTTGCGGATGTTAGTGATCTTGAGAGTGTAAATTTGGCTAATATATCAGCAGTTCTCTTAACTCATACAGAAACATCTACTGCATCGCTTACCGATATTAAAAAATTAACAGAATATATTAAGAGTAAATCAGACGCTCTGGTTATTGTTGACGCTGTGACTTCTGTCGGTGCGATCGAGTTCAGGTTTGATGACTGGAACCTTGATGTAGCTGTATCCGCTTCGCAAAAAGGACTGATGACGCAGCCGGGCATTGCAATTATAGCGTATAGTGAAAAAGCCCGGGCTAAAATGGAATCCAATAACATGCCAAGATACTTCTTTGACCTGAGGAAAGAATATAAATCAGTTAAAGAAGATGGGGTTACCATGTGGACTCCCGCAGTTGGGCTGTTTTATGGAGTTGATAAAGCCTGTGATATTATTCTAAGCGAGGGACTTGAAAACAAGTGGAAAAGAACGCATGAAATGGCGGAATATTTTAGGAATGAATCATTAAAAAATGGCTTTGGTTTATTTTCTACAACTCCAAGTGATTCACTGACGGCAATTACATTGCCGGATAATATACCCACAGGCAAGCTTATTAAAGCAATGAAAGATAATTACGGCGTGCAGATGGCAAACGGTCAGGCAGAAATGAAAGAAAAAATTGCAAGAATATCCCATATGGGTGATCTTGAAATGGATGATTTTGTTGAGCTTAATAAACTGCTCGTAACTGAATTTAAAAAACTTCAGTCTTGATAGTAAATGAATAAGAAAGTAAACATTTTCCTGGCCGATGATCTTCATCTTGCAGGAATAAATTTACTGAAAAAACATTTCACAATAATTTCCCTTAAAGGTCTTGATAACGGATCATTATTAAAAAAGGCAGCAACTTACAGCTCAGCAAATATGAGTACATCTGTTCTGGTAATAAGATCAGTAAGGAATATTGGCAAAACTGAACTGAATTACATCAAGAGTAATACTGATATTAGTCTAATTTGTACAGTCTCTGCGGGATTTGATAACCTGGATATTCAGTACGCGCGAAAACTTGGCATTAAATGCATGAATGTTGCCGGAGCCAACAGCACGGCAGCCGCTGAATTTACATGGGCAATGCTGCTTTCCATAACCAAGCGGCTCTTTAGAGCAGACGCTATGATGAAATCAGGTGAATATGACTATAATACATTCACAAACTCAGAGTTAAATGGCAAAACAATAGGAATCATCGGAGTTGGGAATATTGGTTCAAAAGTAGCAAAAATTGCCATGGCGTTTGGAATGAAAATACTTGGCAACGACATTAATTCTTCTTTAAAGAATAAATATCTTCATATCAAATTTGTTTCATTAACTAAATTACTTTCTTCCTCTGATATTGTCACAATACACACACCGCTTGATGATTCTACAAAATATCTTATCAACAGGAATAACATCAAACTGATGCAGAAGCATTCTGTTTTGATAAACTGTTCCCGCGGCGGTACTGTTGAAGAAACTGCTTTGATTGCCGCCCTAAAAAAGGGTAATATCTCATATGCCGGAATTGATGTATTCGAAAGAGAGCCTGCATTCAACAAAACTTTTGCAAAATTAAGCAATGTTATACTAGCGCCGCACCTTGCGGGAAAAACACTTGAAAGCAAAGAGCGTATGGCACGCATTGCAGCGGAAAAGATCATCAATTTTTACAAAAAATCGGGTAACAGGGCAAAATTAATTAATTGAAATAGACAAGAAAAATCCGTAAATTTGTCAAATTAAGCAATTTTTGGGAGGTTTAATGAAGTTCACTGTTAAGAGCAATGATCTCATCAGCGCTATAAATAAGGTTATTTCCGTCACACCAACAAGATCCACTTTACCAATTTTAAGTAATTTATTTTTCAGCCTCGAAGGCAAAGAGCTCACTATCATGGGCTCTGACCTTGAAGTATACATTGAGGTTAAAATGAATGTTGATGGTAAAAGTGACGGACAGGTTGCACTGCCTGCAAAAAAACTTGAAACACTTTTGCAGAATCTTTCCGGTAAGGAACTGAGCTTTGACCTGCAGAATGGTTATAAAACCATAATCAAAACAAAAGGCGGCAAATGGACCCTCACGGGTGAGGATCCTAATGACTTCCCAATGCCTGCCGAAGTCGAGGACTCAAAAGAAATAGATATTTCCGGCGCACTCATCACAAGATATCTTCCAAAGGCAATTCATGCTGCAAGCAGCGATGAGCTTCGCAGAAGCATGAACGGTGTTTATTTCGAGATCAAAAAGGGTGAATTCAAAGTTGTAGCAACCGATGGTCATAGGCTTGTTAAAATAATTAACAGCAACTTCGACTATTCAGGTGAAAAGACTACTATGCTTGTCCCTATCAAAACATGCCAATTGATGACTAAGTTATTTAAGGGCAAGCCCGTTAATGAATCAGAGCCGGCAGCAGAAGGTGAAGAAATAAATGAGAACCAGAAGGTAAAAGTGTTTTTCAGTAATGAATTCCTGAGATGTTCGTTCAATAATGTAACAATTAATTCGAGATTGATTGACGATACTTTCCCTAATTACGAATCAGTTATACCCAATGACAATGAAAAGATACTGAAAGTCGCTAAAAACGACTTAATCGGTTCGGTTAAAAGGAGCATAATCCTTTCTGACCAGGTAACCAATAAGACTTCATTTAACATTTCTGAAAGCGAATTGAAAGTACGTGCAGCAAATAATGAATACGGCACAGACGCAGATGAAACCATGGAATGCAGCTTCACCGAAAGTGATGAATTCGAAATAGCGTTTAACGGAAAATACCTTCTTGAAGCATTACTGCATTTTGAAGCTGAAGAACTGTTGTTCGATTTTTCAACACCGCTGAAAGCTTCAATAATAAGACCATCCGAACAGCGGGAAAATGAAGACCTGATGATGCTTGTTATGCCCGTTAGAAATATCTGATAGGGTGTAGGAGCTGATGATATTAGAAGACCTGTTTTTAGCAGATTTTAAAAATTATCACAATTGTTCTTTCTCATTCAGTCCGAAACTGAACTTTATTTACGGCGAAAACGGAAACGGTAAAACAAACATCTTAGAGGCAGTTTCAATGCTTTGTTACACAAAAAGTTTCCTGATGAACGCTGAGGCTGACTGCGTTAAATATGGTGAAAATGCTTTTGAGATAACGGGTAATTTTAAAAACCGCGTGGATAGCAAAAGCACCGTTAAATTCCTGTATCATAGTGAAGAGAATGTTAAACAGTTGATCTGCGATAACGATAAGGTTACGCGCTCAAATGATTTTCTCGGGCGGTTTCCGCTGGTAGTTCTTTCGCCATATGACCTGAAGCTCACAATGGGGCTGCAGCAGGATAGAAGACGTAATTTTGATCTGCTGATTTCACAGATCAGCAGGGTTTACTTAAATGACCTCAGGAAATATTCCAAGATCATTAAACAAAAGAACTCTCTGCTTAAAGATAATCTTATTACTAAAAGATATTCGAATAAAGAATTAAAAGAACTTGTAGGGGTATGGAATTCAGAACTGCTTGATCTTGCAGTTAAGCTTATGATAAGAAGACTGGATTTTATTGAAGAGTTTAAGAGTTACATAACATCATGTTTTGAGCGTATTGTAGGAAACAGGTATTCACCGGTGATCTCATATCAGAGCGAAATTTTTGAAGAGGCTGATATTACAGGATACAATATCGATACACTGAAAAATAAACTGCAATCAGTGCTTGAAGAGAAACTGGATGCTGAAATAAAGAGGGGAATATCCCTGGCGGGTCCGCACAGAGATAATTACATGTTCTATATGAATAAGTCCGGCGAAATGTTCGAAATGCGTACATCTGCTTCACAGGGCGAGCATAAAACGTTTGTGGTAGCATTAAAGCTTTCAGAGTTTGGATACATAAATGAGAATTTGAAACATACCAACACAGGCGAGCCTGTGCTGCTGCTGGATGATGTGTTTTCGGAGCTTGATAAGGGCAGGATAAAACGAATTTCGGAACTGATAACGGATTTTAACCAGGTGTTTGTTACCACTACAGATAAAGATCACTTTGGCATATTGAAAAATAACTTCACTGATTCAAGAACATTTTATATCGTGAACGGGACAGCTGAAAAGTGTTAATTGATTTTAAAGAGCACCGGAAAAAACAAACTACACTGAATGCTGAAATTGGCGAGCTTATTGGCGCAATTAAAAAGCAGAAAAAGGACAGGTTTGATTTTTGGTACCAGGCAGTAGGTGAAAAAATAGGAAAAATTGCGGTGCCAACATTCAAAAAGCACGGAGTGCTTTATGTAAGTGTTGTGAATCCTGTTTCTAGGTTTGAGCTGACCCGGATGAAACAGGAAATACTGGAGAAAGTAAATATTAATTTAAGCGAAAATAAAAAAATTAAGGATATAATTTTTAAGTAATGGCAGATAAAAAAAGTAAAGTTGAAAAGAAACCGGAACTAAAAGACGGGTACGGCGCAGATAGTATTCAGGTCCTAAAAGGACTTGAACACGTACGTAAGAGACCTGCGATGTATATCGGCGATGTATCAA
>JABFSP010000424.1 GCA_013140565.1 Ignavibacteria bacterium | reverse complement strand
GTATATAATATGTGAAATTTATATTAAAAGTTGTTGAGCCCGGTGCATTCATCCCCATATCATCGCCGGGTAACCCGGTTTTTACTGATGTGGTTATCCTGAACGGAACCCATGGATAATATGTGTAAGCCAGCACTAATGCAGAGCTTCGTTCATTTGAATTATCAATTTCCGCATCATTGAGTCTATAATTATTCTGAAAGAACCCGGATGCAGTTAGAGATACTGAGTGAAAGCTGTTTATAATGTAATTTGCAGTTAAAGAATAATTGAATTTTTCACCTGCCTGTTTTCGGTAATCATAAGTTATCGGCTCGCCAAAATAACTCGAATATTTCTTTTCAAAGCTGTGCTGCCAACTAAAATCACCAAGTATCTGCAGCTTTGAGCGCACAATTGTTTTTGTAACTGAAACACCAAGTGTAGTTGAATAAAATCCTTTTCCGGTAATATCTACGTCATTTTCTGCATTCTCTTCAGATTTTCCTGTAGGTAAATTGAGTCCGAATGTAATAGCCAAATAGGGAAGTGTCTTATCAAGTTTCAGTTTCTTGCCTTCTTTTACAGGCTGGAATTCATGGAACAATTCATATCTGCCTCCGATTACCAGGTCGCCTATACCGGAACCGTTCTGCTTCAAACCGGGGATATTGCTGTTATTAAAAATAAAAGGCAATGATATTGCAAATTGTATATGACGATTTAACCTGTAGGCTGAATTCATTGCAATTTTAAACTGGCTTTGTGAGTAATTGTTCGAAAGCCAGTTACCGTTTTTATCCCAAACGCCGTTGAACTGATCACGGGAAAAACCAATATTAAACAATGCCAGTCCGTCAAGTGATAGTACTGCAAGGTCGCCAGTCCCGCCGCCGCAGCTGTTGCAGGAATGTACAGGTGATTCTAATAATACAAAACAAACTAAAATCAGTGTTATAGTTTTCATCTTAATTTACCTGTAAAATGAATTTTGGAGCCGGCGTTGGAGTTACAAAATTTCCGTTAACTTTGATTGAATCATACAAAAACCATTCTCCTGCCATATTAAAATTCACAGTTCCCTTATATCTTCCGTTGGAAATCCACACAGGGTCAATGTTATTGCTCGAGCCATGTCCCATTGATTCCATCCATGGTCTGATGAACATTTCTGCATTGTTAATTTCGGTGTAGTTCGTTAAGTCAGAAGTTTCATGAAGCATAACATCCATATCATTTAAGCCTACAACCGGGGCAGAAGGTGAGATAAGTGTAAGAAAGTATGTTCTTTCGGTTATGGAATTATCCCAGCCTGCAATTTTTGTTAAAGAAGAATACATGAGATCTATAACAGAAGAATCTGCATTATAAGTATCATTGCAATTAAAATCCGCTGCCCAAAATGCTGCAGTATCGTACATAATAAAAACCGCATATCCGGTATACATGTTTTTATCCGGATCGTAGTAATATTTGTCCGGAATGGGAATTGAATGGCTCGGACCGCCAATACCATGATACATGGTTGGTTTGAATTTTACAAATCCCTGGTTCTGCTCAGCGTTATTTACAAATACTTTGAATCCAAGATTGTTATAACCATAAATGAAATTTGTTCCGGATGTACTGTACGCTTCAAACTTTATTGACCCGTTTTCAGTTGTGAATATCTTGACGTAATCTGACTGCTCAGGGGGATCATTTGTCACCGGGTTATCTTTTCCGCAGTGGTAGAACAATATAAAAATAATGAACAGGATGAAGTAGTTTTTATTCATTTTTTGGTTCCTCTGCTACAATAATGAGGATAAAATTCATTTAGTCAAATGACATAAGTCAACAAAAATATTCTATTTTTATGATTTATAATATATTGTAAATTATTTGTTTACAATAAAAAAACCCGGCTAAACCGGGTTTTTTGTGTGGATCATATCAATTTATCAGAAAGCTTCTCCTAAACTTATCCTTTCCTTCTCGACCAGTTCCGCGCCCCTGTTCAATGCAGCTTCATTTATGGGGAGGAGATTGTGATATCTATCCGGCAAAACTTTTTTTAATGCTTCCATAATGGATTTGATCTTAACTACCGGTTTTCTTTCAAGGTAAGCACCCAGCATTATCATGTTAAGGATCTTGCTGTTTTTCATCTTTACCGCTTCGGTTGCAGCGGGTATACCGAAAATCTCTATATCTTTCCTGGTACTTGGTTTGAAGATATTTGATGATTCATAAATGAGTATACCACCGGGTTTTATTTTAGATTCAAATTTATCCATTGAAGGCTGGTTCAATATGATGCCTGAATCAAATTCCGAAATAATCGGTGAGCTTATCTTTGCGTCAGAAAGGATTGTTATACAATTTGCTGTTCCTCCGCGCATTTCCGGTCCGTATGAAGGCATCCACGAGATCTCTTTATCTTCTATCATACCTGCATATGCAAGTGTCATACCCATTGAAAGGACTCCCTGTCCTCCAAATCCGGCTACTATGAGTTCTTCTAACATGATTATTTTACCTCCTCAAGTAATTTCAGGTCTTCACCCTTTGGCAGTTTTATATCGCCTAACGGGAAGGTCTTTATCATTTCATCATCAATAAATTTGCTTGCTTCTATCGGTGTCATCTTCCAGTTGGATGGACAATTACCTATTATCTCAACAAAGCTTGTACCTTTTTTCAATTTCTGATATCTAAATGCATTCATCAGTGCTTTCTTGGCTTTTCTTACTGCAGTTGCTGAATTCACCGCCTGCCTTGTTACATAAAACGCTCCGGGTAAGTGGCTAATAAGCTCTGATACCCTGATGGGCTCGCCGTATTCTGCAACATCTCTTCCATAAGGACTTGTAGTAGTCTTCATTCCAACTAAACTTGTTGGTGCCATCTGTCCGCTTGTCATTCCATAAACAGCGTTGTTCATAAATACTATTGTGATATTTTCACCGCGATTAATGGTATGCAGAGTCTCCGCGATTCCAATCGCTGCCAAGTCACCATCACCCTGGTATGTGAAAACATATTTATCTGGCATAAGCCTTTTTATTCCTGTTGCAGTAGCGCATGCCCTGCCGTGTGCAGCCTCTGACATATCGATATCCATATAATCATATGCAAAAACAGCGCATCCTACAGGAGCGACACCTATGGTCTGTTCCTGAATTCCAAGTTCATCTACAACTTCCATCACTAGTTTGTGAACCAGACTGTGTGCGCATCCCGGGCAATAGTGCATGCTGACATCAACCATTGTTTTGGGTCTGTGATAAACCATTTCGTATTCTTCATCCAAACATCTTGGTTTATCCGGTATTACAGTTTCGGTAATTTCTTTTTCAGCGGTTGTATTTTCAGCTATATCCTCTTTAACGGTTATTTGCTGTTCTTCAACCAGAAGGTGTTCTTCAGAGCGCATGATTTTTATTAATTAAATTTTCCAGTTTATTTACTATTTCATCGGGGCTGGGCAGCATTCCGCCAAGTCTTCCGTAGAACTCTACGGGGACTTTGCCGTTAACAGAAAGTCTTACATCTTCAACCATCTGCCCGGCATTTAATTCAACGGTAAGCATGAGTTTCATCTTATCAGCCAGTTTGTTAAGTATTTCAGTGGGGAACGGAAAAAGAGTTATAGGTCTTAACAAACCAACCTTAATTCCTTTTTCGCGTGCCATATTAACAGCTTTATGGCATATCCTTGCACTGAGCCCGTAAGCCACCATAAGGTATTCAGCATCACTTGTATCAATTTCTTCATATCGCACTTCATGTTTCTTAACTTCTTCATATTTGGCAATCAGCTTTTCATTATGTTTTTCAAGCATTTCAGGTTTGATATGCAATGATGTTATATAATTTCTCTGGCGCGATGCAGGTTTACCCACAGTTGCCCATGGTTTATCAACTTTGTTTGGTTTAAATTTTCCGAATGTAACTTTTTCCATCATTTGTCCTATAGCGCCATCACTTAAGATCAGAACAGGGTTTCTGTACTTATCTGCAAGATCGAATCCCAGGAATACAAAGTCTGCCATTTCCTGAACCGAAGATGGAG
Source organism: Ignavibacteria bacterium (assembly GCA_013140565.1). Taxonomy (GTDB): domain Bacteria; phylum Bacteroidota; class Ignavibacteria; order Tepidaquicellales; family OLB5; genus OLB5. Next base: position 3,787 of record JABFSP010000424.1, on the reverse strand, counting down.
CAAGCACTATAAGCCTGTAATCACCGTGTCCGCCGCCTTTGGTTGACTGGAAATAATCACCCTGGCCGGGCTGAATTGTCCCGAGACCCGGACCTGCGCGGTTAACATTTGCTATCAGGCACGGCAGCTCTGCGCCGGCAATGTATGAAATTCCTTCCTGCATCAAACTTATGCCGGGTGATGATGAACTTGTCATCGAACGGAATCCTGCTCCCGCGGCTCCGTATATCATATTTATCGAGGCAACTTCACTTTCCGCCTGCAAAACTACTCTTCCGTGTTTTGGCATTTCTTTGGCAAGGTATTCCAGCACTTCTGACTGGGGAGTTATTGGGTAGCCGAAATAAGCATCACATCCTGCCTGTATAGCAGCTTCTGCCATTGCTTCGTTACCTTTCATTAATCTGGTTTCCATCTTCATAACAAATTAGAATTAATATTTTTAAATGTAATCCATATGACTTAAATCATCGTAAGCGGGTGAAGTTATAATAGCTTTTATTTCTTCCCTGATATTCTGCGGGGTTATATCTTCGCGCTTTGCGTTCTTTTTCGGATTTGTTCTGTATACTGTAATGATCGCATCAGGACAAACCAATGCGCAATTTACACAACCGGTGCAAAGGTCATTATTTGCGATAATGTATCTGTATCCCTTAATGTTAATCGTATCTGAAAGTGTCAGTGCGTTTTCCTTGCATGCAGTTCGGCAAAGCTCGCAGCCTTTACATTTTGAAATTTCAATTTCCACCATGCCCTTAACTTTTCTTTCTTTTACCGGTGAAATTTTTTCAGGTGATTTAGCTGTTGTTTCCATTTTTGTGATTTTAAATGGTTAGAAATTATACAAAAATGCCATAGAATGCCCCAAAATCCTATTACCTGTATCATATGAAAATATGATATTTATCACAAAATTTGAGCTAAAATGTTGAAATTTGGCGTGATTTTGTTGAGGAAGGGAAAAAAATAATGGGACCCGGATATGAGTCCCATTAATTGAAAGGTTGTACCTTATGAATAGAAAGACCGGGATTCCGTATTATAGATCAGTTCGCATTTGAACCAGGCTTTTTTTTCCGGAAAAGTCATCTCAACCCATTGTATGACTTATAGTAGATTTTCTTAGAGTTATTTTAATTAATTATTAAATGTACCCGTTGAAGCCTTTTTCGCTCGTTTAAGAGAGCATTTCTTTCAGAATTTCCACGATCCTTCCAGCGCTACAAAAATGATAAATTTAATTGCTGAAAAAAATAACCTGCATCATTTTGAGATATGATTTTTATCTATAAATTACCTATCGGGGGAGTACATTAGATAAAAAATCATCTCTTTCTGCCTCTGCCTATACCTAGCGGCTGATCTTCCTCTTCTTTGTATTCAATGAGGAAAGATAACACCAGCCAAATGACTCCTAATGCAGTTACAAAAATACCGTAATCAGCTTTCAGTAAAATCAAAATTATACCCAGTATTATAAAAATGGCAGGGAAAACTATTGAAAATATTAATGTCCGCATAATAACCTCCTCTAATTTGTTATTATTCTTACACTATAAAACATTTGTTGCTATAAAATAGTTCTTAAAACTTGATCAACTCATTTACCAGAAAGCAAGAAATCCGCCCATTAATGTAATTGATATCAACTGGTAAATTATAAACAGAAAGTACAGCATCTTGGGACGGCCTTCATACATATATCCCGGAATGACTGTTGTAACGACAAATCCAAGCCATACCCAGAAGCCGATCATAACGCCTTGTGAAAATGTATTCACCATGCTGAATTTTACAAGGTGAGCCAAAACGTATGCAAACACAAGTGACGCAATGGTATTAACAACGTAAGTTAGTCCCATTGCAGCGGATGAAAACCCCTGTTTCAGTTCTTCTTCTGTTTTACCCATAGAGCGCATCCATAGCTTACCTATAACAAGCGGTGAATACCAAAGCGCACCAATCACCATGTTAATAACACCTGCAATGATAACCGGCACCAGATTTAAATTCGGGTCAGGCATAATATTTACTGTTTTAGTTTATAGTGTTAATTTACCAGTTAAATTGTGAAAGTGCTATATAAAAAAAGACAGCTAATTAGCTGTCTTTTGGTGTTGAATTCGGCGGCTGCCGAATGAAATCCGGCTCTGACGGATTGCCCGACCAGGGAAAGCTTGTCCCGACATGCAATGTCGGGAAACCTGGACTTTTCCCGACACAGCGTGTCGGGACGTTTTGACTGTTACACTCAACGAGTTTTCGACTCGATGAGTCGTAGACCATCATAAAATGAAAAAGACAGCTAATTGCTGTCTTTACACGTTGCCCGACTAGGGGTCGAACCTAGACTTTCCTGATCCAGAATCAGGCGTGTTGCCAGTTACACCATCGGGCAGAATAAGAATATAATTCAGAACAATTGAAACTTTGAAATCATATTAAAATGGCGTGTTGAATCCGGCACCTGCCGGATGAAATCCCGCTCTGCGGGATTGCCAGTTACACTCAACGAGTCAACGACTCTTTGAGTCGTGGACCATCGGGCAGAATTTTAATACCTGCAAATATAACAATTTTGATTTTTGTTGTAAAGGTGAAAAGAAAATTCAGCAATTTTAATAAAAAACCCCTCATTTACGAGGGGTTATATGAATTAACAAGTTTTTGTTATTATTTAACCAATAACAGTTTCTTAGTTTGTGTAAAACTGCCAGCCTTAATTGTATAAAAATACACCCCGCTTGCAATGCCTGTGGCATTCCAGTTCACCATATAAGAGCCTGCTGTATACTCACCGTTTGCAAGTACAGCTACTTCCTGCCCGTGAACATTGTAAACCTTCAGACTCACGTTGTTCTTTTCAGGAATAGCAAATTCGATGTTTGTGCTTGGGTTGAACGGATTCGGGTAATTCTGTGATAACTTAAATCCTTCAGGTATTCCTGTGTTCAGGTTTGTTATGCCGGTAGTAGTACTTACAACATAACGAATTTCACCTGTTAAAGCACGGGAAGAGAACCATGTTCCCGTTGTCAGGAAAACAGCAGAACGAGCGTCACCCGTAATCAATCTAACATTTGTATCAAGATAATTTTCCAATGGCGGAGTTCCCGTACCAAAGTATCGGGGTCCTGCAACTATAAATTTAAGTGCAACACCAACAGTATCACCTGCACCAACAGGAATCGGACCCAGATATATCAGTTCAGAAATACCGTTTGCAACAGATCCCTGAATTCCGTCAGCCGTATCTATTAAAGTCCAGCCTGCCAAAGAGCTGCCCGGCCCTGAACCAACAGGTCCGCCAAGAGCATTACCATTACGGATATAAACTTCGAATCTAACCGGTGCGCCGGCAGCTGCTGTAAGCGCAGTTTTGATAGCTGTAACATATAAGTCTCTTGTACCGCCTATCAGGTTAAACAACATTCCTGCACCTGCAGCGCTGAGCCCGTTATTTGCGGGACCCGGGTTTGCAGCTAAAATAATTGTATCTGCTAAAGAGAAATCAGAGTTAAAATTAAAATGACTGTTCAGCTGAACAGAAGCATTTAAGTTTGGAGCCTCGCCAACAGAGCTAATGCTAATATTGCTCAGCATAAAATTCTCTGATTCAATTGCATCCAGGTCTTTATCGCCGGAAAATTCAAAGCTGCCGTTGAATGAAAAAATAGCAGCTGCCAATACCAGTGCTAAAAAAGGAATTTTGTAACCAGTAAACATACTTTTCATAAATCCTCCAAATTTTTATTTAAATCTGTTAAAACATAATCATTTCTGT
>JABFSP010000068.1 GCA_013140565.1 Ignavibacteria bacterium | reverse complement strand
ATACATGGACTGGAAACGGGAATCCTGATACAAATACTTATTATATGAAATCAGGGGTCAGTTATGGCATTTATGTTAAATTTCCGGCTATGAGGAAAAGCCCTGTTCAAATCACCGGTGGAATTGGTTTCAATGTGTTCAGTAATTCACAGGTTTACAATGATGCCACAGGCTCAGCGGATATTTCGCTTACTCAAAGTCATTTAGCAATAGTATTTGGAGCTGAATATAATTTCGCGAAAAGAAAAACAATACTGAACCCGTTTTTGGGCGCTGAAGCAATGGTAAATGTAATTGGCGGCAAGCTGACTATCATCTTCCCTGATGAAACAAAAAATTTCTCTATGAATTCAACCATAAGGCTTGGTTTACAGTTTGGCGGCGGGCTTGACCTGGTTGTTCATAATAACATTGGAATTGTTGTTGGCGCTAAATACGCCTTCGCAAATCTTGTAGGCAAATCATTTGAAGAAGATTTTGGAACACAATATAATTTAGGCGATGCAGCCCACGACCACAATGGTTCATCCTACCCATCGAAGAACATACAATACCTCCATTTGTACGGCGGTATGTCATTTTATTTTGGCAGATAATTATAATTAATAAATAAAACAATATGAAATTACTGAAATACTTATTGCTTGTTTTACTTTTTTCTTCTGTTTCTTATTCACAATTCGATAAGACCATTTTGCAGGTCGGTATTGGTATTATTGAACCGTTTGGAAATACCTCTAAAGGCACTTATTACTCTAATGAAAACCTCATGATAAATAATTTTGCACACAATGTGCTGGTTATTGATTCAAATTTTATGAGAAATAATTATGGTTTAAAGACCGGTATAAATATCTTTGGTAAAGCAAAATTTAATTTTGATAAATATTCCATTACACGCGGAGTTTTGTTTGCAGCATTTAATTCCTTTAATACATTTGAACCTTCCAAAAGCGGAAATATCGGTGTACAGGTGATAAATATCAATAATGAGCTTGATACTATGTTGACAAGTGTGAATTATTCCTATACCTTTAACACTTTTTCATTCGGTTTAGGCATTGAACTCGCCCCAACATCATTTACAAAAATGGTAAGTCCGTATTTTGGAGCTAACATTGCGTTTAATCTTATGAACGGAAAACTATCAAGAACGGAAAACAGATATGACAGCGTTTCAACAAGCTTTTCTGATTTCAGGATAGGTGTAAATTTTGATGCGGGTATTGAATTCAAGATCAATAAACAGTTCGGGCTGGCTCTTGGCGTAAAATACGACCTGGGTAACCTCCTGCTTAAAAATACGAACAGCGGTTTAGCCGATGTTATTGAATGGGGTAAATCAAACGGCTCTTTGAACGATGAAGAAGGAAGATTTTTTTCGACAATTTACGGTCCGGTACTTACTTCTATACGCAGGGAATCTTTAAGCAAGCAAAAAGATATCAACTGGGGCACTATTTATATTGCCGCAAATATTTATTTAGATAAGCCTAAGACAACAGGCAAAACTACTAAGAAAAAATAATTTTTCTACACGCATTATAACCGGGCAAACAGGTTGATAAAACAAATTGACAGATATATAGTTATTCAGTTTGTAAAAAATTTCCTGTTTGCCCTTTTATGTTTTATATTAATTTTCATTCTGGTTGACCTTTTCGAAAATCTCGATAAATTCATAGATAACAAGCTCAGCTTTGGCGGAGTACTTAATTATTACCTGTACTTCATCCCGGAAATTATCAGGCTGATATCGCCCATTGCCGTACTGCTTGCAACGCTTTTCACAGCGGGCAGAATGGTGAATTTTAATGAAACCATCGCTGTAAAAAATGCGGGGATAAGCCTTGTGAGATTCATGATGCCCTTCCTTGTTATGGGTATGATCGTAACATCAATTTCTCTTTACTTTAACAACTGGATAGTACCTGAAGCGAACAAGCAGAAATTTTTTATAGAACGCAACTACTTAGGCAAGAATAAAAATGTTGTTGGTTTAAATAAGCTTTATTTCCAGGATTCTAAAAACCAGCTTGTGCTGATTGACCAGTTCAAAGAAACCGAAATGGCGGCAAACAGGGTTTCTATCCAGCTATACAACCCCGATACGCTAACTCAGCTGGTAAAACGCATTGATGCCGAACAGATGAAATGGGAGAATAATAAGTGGATACTCATAAATGCCGCAGAACGTGAACTAAACGACAGCACTGAAGTGCTGACGAGCTACAGCAATATCGCGGCATCGGATGTGCCGGGATTCAATAAACTAAACTTAATACCAAGCCAGATAACCCGCAAACAGCTAAAACCTGATGAGATGAATTACGGCGAGCTGGAAGAGTTCATAACCAGTCTTAAAAAGGGCGGACAGAATACTGACAGGCAAATGGTTGATTTTTATTCCAAGATCTCATTTTCGTTTGCCAGCCTGATAATTGTAATATTCGGCATATCAATTTCAACAGGCTCAAAAAGAAGAAAGGGTCTGGCTCTGCAGTTTGGTATAAGTATACTTGTTAGTTTTGTATATTTAGGATTTATTAAAATCTCACAGTCGTTTGGATATAATGGTGATCTTGATCCATTTCTCACCGCCTGGCTGGCAAACATCGCATTTGCAGGATTCGGCATGGCGAATTTGTACTTTAAGAATTATTAAGGAGTTTGTATTGGAGTAAGGAATACACATAGTTGTTGGTGAAAAAACACCAACAACGGGGTTAGGTTTTTTTATGAACAAGGGGTTGCAACCCCTTGTTCTTGCTTTAGGGTGTGTTTTAGATAACCTAAAAGAATACAACCGGATTTTCAGGAAAATTTACAACCGGAAACTCTGATTCTTCCAGCAAATCATCATAACTTTAAATGAGCAATATAATTCTATAAATCCTGCGATAAAGATCATTCCTTCCGCTGAAAATACTCACTGGCTTCTTAATGTTGCAAGATACTTATCCGGCACAGCGAATAAATAACTGTATTCGGTTTTTCCCGGAATATTTCAAAATCAGAAACTCTTATCCTTCGTACAAACAGTCATAAACGCAAATGAGCAATAGAATTCAACAAACCCTGCGATAAAAATCAATCATACAACTGAAAAAAGTCTTCGCCTGTTTTTGACAAATAATATTTGGATATTATTTTTTATCTTATATTATCAAGTTGCAATAGCAGAAAGTTTGCACCTACGAAATCTCTCCTTCATCCGCGTAAGAGTTTGATATATTGTGAACATATGAATAACTTAGACAGGCGAAATTTTTTAAAGACTGCTGCTATAGGAGCCGCTTCTCTTACACTTGGAAGCGCCTCGGTAAAAGCCGCAGATAAAACCCTTTCCGATGACAGGATCGGTATCCTGGTTGATACCACAGCCTGTGCAGGCTGCCGCCATTGTGAATGGGCATGCCGCACGGCACACGGGCTCCCCGCCGGTGAACTTGAAGATTACTCAGATAATTCCGTTTTTAAAAAGTACAGGCGTCCGGATAACAACGCATTAACGGCAGTTAATGAGTTTGAAAATGAAAAGAATCCGTTGATGCCTGTTTACGTAAAGACCCAGTGCATGCACTGCGAAAAACCCGCATGTGTCTCGGCATGTATTGTGGGCGCGTTAACTAAAAACGAAGACGGAAGCGTTACGTGGAGTGATGATAAATGCATCGGGTGCAGGTATTGTATGGTAGCATGCCAGTTCCAGATACCAACATATGAGTGGCATAAATCAATTGACCCCCATATCATGAAGTGTGACCTGTGCGCCGAAAGGCGCAGCAAGGGTCAGCTGCCTGCATGTGTTGAAATTTGCCCGAATGAAGCGCTGCTATTTGGAAAAAGAAGCGAAGTAATAAAAGCGGCAAAGAATAAGATCAAAAGAAAACCCGATACTTATATAAATCATATTTATGGCGAGCATGAAGTTGGCGGAACATCCATTATGTATATTTCAGGTGAAAAATTTGAAAAGCTCAAAATGCCGCAGCTTGGAACCGCTACTGCTCCCGGAATTTCTGAAGCAATTCAGCACGGGATATTCGCGTACTTCGTTCCGCCGGTAACTCTCTTCGCCTTGCTTGGCACAATGATGTGGGTTACAAAATGGAAAAAAACTAACGGTAATGGTGATCCTAAAGAGGATCAGCCGGATGATAAAGATAAAAAACTATGAAAGCTCTACCCGTTAAAAAGAACTTTTTTACGCTTGGTGTATTTATCCTTATTGTATTGGCTGTTAACGGACTTGCATTCCTTGCGATAAGGTTTTACAGCGGACTTGGCGCTGTTACGAATCTGGATAACCAGACACCCTGGGGTTTATGGATCGGTGTTGATGTAGCCGCGGGCGTTGCGCTTGCGGCAGGCGGTTTCACATCAGCGGCACTTGCTCATGTGCTGCACCGTGATTCATATCATGCTATTGTTCGACCCGCTTTGCTAACCGCAATGCTTGGATATACTTTTGTAGCTTTTGCTGTGTGTATTGATATAGGGAGGTTTTATTACATTTGGCATCCGCTGATAATGTGGAATGGTAATTCCGCGCTGTTTGAAGTAGGCATTTGCGTTATGATATATATGACCGTTCTTTACATTGAATTCCTTCCGATAGTGACTGAAAGATTTATTGGAAAAGTTAATTTGCCCGGAGCACTTGCAGCATTTAACAAACCCGCTGAAACTGTTTTAAAAGTTCTGGATAAGGGACTTGCCAAAACAATGTTCGTGTTTATAATTGCGGGTGTTGTACTTTCAACGCTCCACCAGTCATCACTTGGTACACTTATGGTAATTGCCGGTCAGAAGATGCATCCGTTATGGCAAACACCGGTACTGCCGCTGTTATTTTTACTCTCAGCTATCGCGGTTGGATTCCCAATGATCATTTTTGAATCCCTTATAGCTTCGAGGAGCTTTAAGCTGAAACCCGAAATGAAAATACTTTCAAACCTTGGCAGTATGACATTACCCCTGCTTGGCATTTACCTTGCATTCAAGTTGGGCGATATGTTCATCCGTGAAACATTTTTTTACGTATCAAGGTTTGATTACACTGCATGGATGTTTATTGCTGAAACGGGATTATTATTAATTGCTTTTTTAATGTTACTTTCAAAGAAGACTTCGCAAACGCCGGGAAGTCTGTTTACGGCAGCTTCACTTGTAATTGCGGGTGTACTGCTGAACCGTTTCAATAATTTTATAACGGCTTACAGGCCGTTTTACGATACGGTCACCTACTATCCTTCCATTGGCGAAATATCTGTTACAATTGGCTGTATCGCCCTGCTGGTACTTATTTACCGTTTCGTTGTAATATATTTCCCTGTGATAAGCCATGAAAAGTAATATTGATATTCGATGTGGCTGTTATACGAAATGCGGAGTAAACTGAGAAAAAGAATAAGAGTTCTTAAATGAAAAAGATCCATTTTATACTGATACCGCTTGTCTTCTTTGGTTTCATTTTAACCAAAGTCTTCCCGCCTGATACTGAAAATGAAAAGCAAAAAAACGCAGTTATTACTCAGGATAAAATTGAGCAGGAAAAAACTGAACAGGATGAAAGAAAAAAGTTTCACGAGAACTCTTCCATGCGTGTATCGCAAAAACTTAACTGCAAATCGTGCCATTCTTCTGAATATCCCACTAAAGGCGACCCCGGGCTGCTTGGCTGCCCAAGAAGCGATATGATATCGGTTTATCATTCACCTGAAGAAGGACCCGAAATAGTTACAATAGATGAAATGTCCGACTATTACAGCGGCGTAAAGTTTTCGCATAAAGTTCACGCAGAAATGTCTGAAATGTCAGGGGGCTGCACAAGCTGCCATCATTACAATACTACCGGTCCGGTGCTGAATTGCAGAAAATGCCATGAAAGCTCGCGTATGAGGGAAGATATCTCACTCCCCGACCTGAAAGCGGCGTATCACCGCCAGTGTATGACGTGCCACAAACAATGGAGCAGTGAAAACGGCTGCAACAGCCAGTGTCATACAAGAAAAGGCTCAGAGAGTTTACAAAATACCGGGAAGCAAATAAACAAAACGCACCCTGAGCTTAAATTGCCAACTAAATTAGTATGGGAAACAAAGTCTAAGGTAAACAAAATAGTTACATTCTTCCACGATGAACATATAAGCAAGTTCAATTTAAACTGTACAAGCTGTCATAACCAGGAAAGCTGCATTAAATGCCACGCTGAAAAAAAACGAAGTGATTTTGGTAAACTTATCAGCAGGGAAAGATCAATAGAAGAGCATCACCAGCCCTGTGCAAATTGTCATTACGGTAACTCCTGCGGAAAATGCCACCAGGATAAGGAGATGTTATCTTTTGATCACAAAAGGTCAAGCGGCTGGGTTCTAAAGTCCTACCACAGCAATATTGCATGCTCAAAGTGCCACGGCGGCAAAATGCCTTACAGAAAAGTTGACCATAAATGTGTTAGCTGTCATAAAGATTTCGCAGCAGAGTTTGATCATAAACTGGCAGGTTTTACATTTTCGGAAGGTCACTTAGAGCTTGAATGCAAGAATTGCCATGCGGGCGGTGACTTCACCAAATCACCCGTTTGCACTGATTGCCATGATGATAAATCATTCCCCAAAGACCTGCCGGGAAAAAGGAAGTAGCTACTGAGGAAAAAAATGTTTTACTTCCTTTTTAAAAATTCTCTAATTACAGGATACTGAAGAATGATGGTTTTTGGAATAGTCTTATTAATATTAATACTAACCCTATATATATTATTTTTCCTGCCCGGTTACACCAATCCTATCAAAGATTCAAACGGTAGACCATTACTTCATAGTATAACCTCACTTGAAAAAGTATATCTCGGAGGCAAAGAACAATGGATCTTAATTCGGGGTATTAATCAGAATAATCCGGTCATCCTTTTTCTGCATGGCGGTCCGGGTACTTCTGATATGGGATTACTGAGAAGAAATATGAAGGATCTGGAGAAACATTTTGTGGTTGTTACGTGGGATCAACCCGGAGCCGGTAAATCTTTTTCCGCAAACAGTCCTTATTCTTCAATGAATATAAACAGGTTTGTAAATGACACTCACGAACTGACTAATTTGCTTTGCAAACGGTTCAATCAAAAGAAAATATTCCTTGCGGGTCACTCATGGGGAAGTGTTTTAGGCATTTTATCAATTCAGAAATATCCTGAACTATATGCCGCCTATGTCGGTATCGGACAGATCGCAAACATGCAGGAAAACGAACTGGTATCTTACAAGTGGACATTAGAGCAGGCGAAAAAATCAGATGATAAACAGGCAATTAAAAAACTGAATGAAATTGGCAAACCTCCTTTTACCGGTGACTGGAGGAAAAAATTTATGATCCAGCGGCAATTGCTGGGGAAATATGGCGGTGAGCTGTATGGCAGCACTAAGGGTGCATTACCAATTGTTCTTAAAAATCTGCTGCTCTCACCCGAATACAGCCTGATAGATAAAGTAAATTTCTTCCGGGGTATCTTTACTTCAGTAAAGTTATTGTTTCCGGAACTTATGACAATAAACCTGATGAAGCAGGCATTATTTTTAAAAGTACCTGTATATTTTGTTTTAGGAAAACATGATTACGAAGCACCATTTATGCTGGCAGAACAATATTTTAATTTGTTAACTGCCCCTGCAAAAGAGTTAATTTGGTTTGAAAATTCAGCACATTTCCCAAATATCGAGGAAAATTCAAAATTTATAGATCTACTCATAAATCACATATTACCCTCAAAGATTTATCCGGAATAATCAGTAGAATTTCCAAAAATTTCTAAAAAATGTATATATGGAAGCCTTTTTCATTGTTTTTATTTATTAAGTTGAATATATT
>JABFSP010000410.1 GCA_013140565.1 Ignavibacteria bacterium | reverse complement strand
GATTTATAATAACAATATCAGAAATACCTAAGTTAGTGATCTTTGGATATTTGTATACCCAGCCGGACTGCTGTGAGTAAATATTTGCGGTTATTAATAGAAGAGAAAGTATACAGGTCTTCATAGGTTAACTCCTGTTTTAGTTTTACTCAAATATAATTAATAATTTAAGAAATTATTAATAATTAATTTACATATATTTAAAAATCGCGTTTTTATTGTTTTTACTTCACTAATACCATTTTCTTTGAATCAACATAATCACCTGTCGAAGATCCGGCTTGACGGACCTCAAGCTTATAAAAATATACTCCACTGGGATATTTTGACGCGTCCCAGTCAATATTATAACTCCCCGGTTGCATTTGCTGGTCAATAAGAGTCGTAATTTCTCTGCCGAGCAGATCAAAAATTGTAATTTTCACAAAGCCTGATTTCGGAATTTCGAACTTTATGTTTGTAACCGGATTGAACGGATTTGGATAATTCTGGGAAAGCGAATAAGAAACAGGTATTTCATTTTGCTGCATAGTAATAAATGTTAATCCGCCATTTGTAGTTTTCAGGAACACACTATCACCGCCGATAAATCCGTTTAACGGATCAACGAACTGCACTGCATTTATATTCCTATCGGGAATAGTTACATCATGCAGCGACCAGATACTTCCTCCATCAGAACTGAAGGCAAGTTTATTAGAAGCTGTAATGGCATAACCGTGATAGTTATCAAGGAAATTAATTGTTTTATAATAGTTACTGTTAGTTCCAACGTGAACAAGCCAGTTTGCGCCAAAGTCCGTAGATTTAAGTATCATTCCTGAATCACATAAAATATAACCGTTACCGTCATTCAGCATATTTGCTTTTCTTACTCGAAAAGTCTGCGATAAACTAATATCGCTCCAGTTCAGCCCAGCATTTGTTGTCCTTGTAACAAAATTCTGAGAAGTGCTTCCAATATATCCGGCAACAATACCTGTGTTAGCATTTGCAAATGACATTGATACGAACATTAACCCGGAATTAAATGTATAAACTGTAGACCAGTCGCCGCCGCTTGTTGCGCTGTAAAATTGCGGGTTAACTGAATTAAATCTGCCCATTGCATAGGTTGCCTCACCAATCGTTTCAATATCAATTGCGGTTTGGTAAGTGCCTCCGCCTAAAATGCCGTAAAAAGAATTTCCCCCGTCACTTGATCTCATAATTAGATCTGAGAACGTAAACGGACCGCTGTTATGGACAATTACCGCGCCGTTTGTGATTGAGCTGAATTTTACTTTCGTGAAAGTCGTGAATGTAGGCTCAAACCAGTTATTGGAACCGCGGGAATCGATATTCCACCTATCACCACCTGTTGCTGTAGTTAATATGTAATTACTGTAAGTCGAAACTCCACCAACAATACTGTAAAATGAAAAATTGTTATATGATGCCCCTAAGCCCCCGATATTGGTTATTGTTGTACATTTGTTCGTGGATTTTATAATTTGTCCGCCGTTACCGCAAATGAAAAAAGTATTGGTATCAATGTTATCAAAACTATTCCACGGAGTGTAATACACATTACCAGGACCGACGTAATTCCAGTTAGAGCCTGTGTTCGTTGTTCTGAATATTGGCCCCTGGTAAGTTAAGACGTAACCTGTATTTGCATTTACAAATCTAAGTGCCTTGCATTCCCTTGAGGTATTGCCGGTCCGTACCCAGTTTACTCCTGAATTAGTTGTATGGTACATTGCAGAAAATGCTGTTACATTTCCTGTATTAATATCTGTAAAATGAACACTCTTCATAGTATAGTTATAGCCGCTTGTATCAATCTTATTCCGCAGCCACGTGTTACCGCTGTTTGTAGTCTTTAGCATTACAACACTATCACCGCAAACAAACCAGTTACCTGCATCAACAATGTGTATTGAATTCAGATTAAAGCCCGCAATATTAGTAGAGTACCAGTTTAACCCGCCGTTTGAAGTACGGATAAGATCACCGTCTGAACATGTCCCGATAAGCCCGGTAAATGATAACCTGGCGAGGGAAGTAATATTTTTAAGAGTCCCGCTGTTCCTGATTATCCATGAACTTCCCCTGTTCGTCGTAAACAAGATAAGCCCGCTATCACCGCATGCAAGCCCGTTTGTTTCATCAAGGAAATAGAATAGATTTATTTTTTTTGTTGTAGGTGCTTTTGTAGATTGCCAGTGCATACCGCCATTGGTGGTCTTCAGCATTACCCCGTTTTCGCCGGCAGTAATGCCGGTGTTAACATCGAAAAATTTTATCGCGTGGAAATTATCTAACGGAGCGGCAATTCTCGGTTCCCAATTAGTTTGGGTGAATATAACGGATGGAAGAAGGATCAACATAAAGAAACATAGCTTCATGACAAACTCCTTGTTTTTAGGTTACTCAAACATGATAAATTGTAATAAAATTATTACTTAATTTGTTACATATCTTTTAAAATCATCATAGTATCTGTATTTATTTCACTAATACCATTTTTTTCGAATCAACAAAATCATCTGTCGAAGATCCGGCTTGACGGACCTCAAGCTTATAAAAATACACGCCGTCCCACTAAGCGGGATTTCGGTCAGAGTTACACTCTGACCTCAACTTGTTATTTAAGCAGCACCATTTTTCTCGTTAGCGTATAGTCGTTTGTAACCAAAGTATAAAAATACACGCCGCTCGGATGGTTTGATGCGTCCCACTCAACAGTGTAGCTCCCCGGCAGCATAGTTTCATTGACAAGAGTAGTTATTTCCCTACCGAGCAGGTCATAAACCACCAGCTTAACGAACACACCCCGTCCGCCTTCGGCGGACACCCCTCTCGAGAGGGGAATTTCGAACTGTATATTCGTAACAGGATTAAATGGATTTGGATAGTTTTGAGAAAGCGAATATTTTTCAGGAATATTACCTCCAGTTATACTAACAAATGTGAGTCCGCCGTTAGTTGTTCTTAAAACCTTACCTGAATCTCCGCAGATAAATCCATTTTGAGCATCAATAAATGAATATCCCTTCACATCAAAATTCATTAAAGACATCATTTGCTGAAAAGATGTACCGCCATTATTGCTTACAAAAAGCCTCCCTGTATTGGGCAAGTTGCGTTCAGTTCCTATGAACCAGCCGGTATTTTCATTTGCGAACCTGATATTTTGAACAAGCAGATTGTTTGGTACCGGGATTTGAGAAAAATTCAGTCCAAAGTTTGTTGTTTTAAGCAGTAATGCGGAGTCACACCCAACAAACCCCAAACCTGAGCTTCTTAAAAAAACCGATTCAACTCTTTTAGTAGAACCGGTTGAATAATTAACCCAGTTTGATCCGCCGTTTGAAGTATATAAAACTGATTTTAGTCCGCTGGTATATGTAGAAACAAACCCGGCGTTAGTATCAGCAAAATAAATTTTTCCTGTTGATTCCCCGGTATACAATGTAGTCCATCCCGTGCCGGTATTTTTTTGCACCTGCAAATTATAAGTTACGTAAGTAACACCCCCGGTTTCAAACACGTCACCAACTCCAAAGCCAATAGAAAAGAAATATCTTGAGCCTGCCCAAGTTAATCCCTGATCTGTTGATTGCTGAATGGAATAGGAAGAAAAACCGCCAATTCCCGGACTAAAAATTTCTCTGTACCAGCTTGCGGGAGAAAAAATCCATAGCTTTGTAAGCGAGCTTGAACCTTCGAACCAGCTATTGTTGCCGCAAAACTGAATGTTCCACTTATTCCCACCATTACTGGTAGTAAACAAAAGCGAAGATTCTGCTGATATCATACCGCCATTCAAAGGGTCGGTAAATGATATATGTTTTAAATTTGCTTTAGAACCTCCGAGAAATTTTGTATTTGTATTTGGCAGTACATCATTACATCTGAATATCCAGCCGTTTGCACCACAAACATATGCCGTAATTGAATCAACATGACTTATATCATAATATGTGTTCCCGCTGAAAAGCTGGTATGAGCACCAGGTATTCCAGTTCAAGCCTCCGTTTGTCGTTCGGGAAATTGGACCGTTTTTACCAACTATGTAACCTGTATTTGAATTAATAAATTTTAAATAATTATCATTACCCTGTATAAATAAATTAACACTATTCCATGAGCTTCCCCCATCAGTAGTTTTAAGCACTCCTGATGGCTTTACAGTCATATATCCGGTAAGGGAATTAACAAATGAAACACTGAGCAGATCAGCCGTTCCGATAGTCTGCATGCTCCAGTTTACCCCGCAGTTGGTTGTCTTCAGGACTCTGCCGCTATCGCCGCAAACATAACCTGTCAGAGAATCATAAAAATATACATACCTAAGATTAGTTGTTGTTATAATGTAAGGCTGCCATCCGGTTATTCCGCTTGTGGTCTTAAAAAGTTCTCCGTGATCACCTGCGGCAAATCCTGTAGTTTGATTAATAAAAATAATACTTCTGAATGCATAGCCATTATTTGAGGCAATTGAGGTCCAGTTTATTCCACCGTTAGATGTGTGTAATATCAGCCCTCCAGCTCCGGCTAAGTAACCTGTATTTACATCAAAAAAATACATAGCATACAAATCACTTGTTGTTTGGGTCGGGATACTTACCCAATTATTTGAACCCGAAACGTTCTTCAGGAAAGTTCCTCCTGCGCCAATTACATAACCTGTATTTTGGTCAAAAAATTTTATTGCGTAGAAATCTATTTGCGGAGATGGATTACGATAAGACCAATCAGAATTTTGGGTAAATATTACGGATGGAAGAAGGAGCAACATAAAGAAATATAACTTCATGACAGACTCCTTATAATTAGGTTTACTCAAATATAATCAACAATTTCCCGAATTGTAATTTAATTATTTACATTCCTTTAAAAATTGCAATTATAAAGCAATTACGTTATTTTTGTTTGATATTTAATAACTTTGTTATGCCTAAAACATTATGCATTTAATTGACTGGATCATAATTGCGTTATATTTTATTATCAGCCTTGCAATAGGTTTGTACTATTATAAGAAAGCAAGCGGCAACACAGAAGATTTTTTCCTGAGCGGAAGAAAGTTGCCTTGGTGGCTTGCGGGTTTAAGTATGGTGGCTACAACTTTCGCGGCTGATACTCCCCTTGCAGTTGCGGAGCTTGTCGGGCAAAACGGCATTGCCGGCAACTGGCTCTGGTGGAATATGCTCATTGGCGGAATGCTTACTGTATTTTTCTTCGCAAAACTATGGCGCAGGGCAGGCATACTGACAGATGTTGAATTCATTGAGCTGAGATACTCAGGCAAATCAGCTTCATTCCTCAGGGGATTCAAAGCTCTTTACCTTGGCATATTCATGAATTGTATAATTATGGGCTGGGTGAATCTTGCTATGGGTAAGATACTCCTTGGTATGTTCCCTGAATATGTAAATAACGGTAATGTAATTTATTTCCTCGCAGGTTGTATGTTTATTACTGCGGTTTATTCTGCAATATCAGGTTTGTGGGGTGTTGCAGTAACAGATGCTTTTCAATTCATACTTGCTATGGCAGGATGCATAATACTGGCCATAATAGTGGTGAATTCTCCTCAGATTGGCGGCATAAGCGGACTCCAGGAAAAGTTACCTGATTGGGCTTTAAGATTTACTCCTCAGATAGGCGGCGAAACGGGAACTTCAACTGGCACCGGCGGCATTTTAATGATGACAGTATCTACATTTTTGGCATTTATAGGAATTCAATGGTGGGCTAGCTGGTATCCAGGCGCGGAACCGGGTGGCGGTGGTTATATAGCGCAGAGAATAATGTCCGCCAAAGATGAGAAAAACTCACTACTTGCAACGTTATTCTTTCAAGTAGCCCACTATTGTATAAGGCCGTGGCCATGGATACTTGTCGGGCTCTCCGCTATAGTCCTCTATCCTGAGCTATCAATGGCAGATAAGGGGCTTGGCTATGTAAAAGCCATGAATGACTTCCTTCCCGTAGGCTTAAAAGGTTTACTCCTTGCCGCTTTTTTAGCGGCGTATATGTCAACAATCGCAACCCACCTTAACTGGGGCACATCATATTTCGTCAATGATTTCTACAAACGGTTTATCTCTCCCGGCAAATCAGAAAAGAGTTACGTGGCCGTATCAAGAGTTGCCACAATTTTGTTTATGGTAATTTCTGTTTTTGTAACAATGTTCATGACAACAATTTCAGGTGTGTGGGCATTTGTAATTGAGTGCGGCGCGGGGCTTGGATTAATACTGATACTCAGATGGTACTGGTGGCGCATTAACGCCATTTCAGAGATCGTTGCAACGGTTACCCCGTTCATTGTTTATGCAATATTGCACTTTGGGGATTTCGGCATCAAGTTCCCTGAAACATTATTTATAATTGTACCCGTAACAACTCTGGCTTGGCTTGTTACAGTATTCATAACCAAACCTGTGACTGAAGATAAACTCTCCATTTTTTATATGCGTGTACACCCAGGCGGAATAGGATGGAAAAAGTATGCCGCCAAACATCCGCACATAAAAGCTGACCGCGGGTACGCAGTGCTGTTTATTGACTGGGTTCTTGGGATAATTCTGGTGTACATGTATTTATTCGGTATAGGTAAAATTATTTTAGGCAATCTGCCTGCCGGATTGATATACATGGCACTTGGCACGGTCGCAGGATGGATAATCTTAAAACACGTAAATTACCTTGGATGGGATGAAGTTGTGCAGAAGAAGTAATATGTTATTGTTGGATTATATGTGCGACCCCTCTGGGGTCGTAAATTCTTCTGTAATTCGCAACTATAAAAGTTTGATGCCTACCCCAAAGGGGCTCCTTCGGAGCGGCATCATAAATTCATATAGTCATAATATTCTTAATTGTTAACTTAACTCCGGTTTGATAGAGCTTGTTGTAGTAAGATACAAATAATTAGTGCAATATGTAAAAATTTACAGGTTTTTTATTTTTGACAACATATGCATCACATTTTTATTGCTATTAACAGATCTTTTGATTGATGACACCGTAGGTGTCACACATTTATAACTAACATTCAATAATTAATCCGACCCCGTAGGGGTCGCACATTTTAACCTAAAAAATGCCCAATACATTCACGCAGATCTACATCCATATAGTTTTTGCAGTAAAGAACAGAAATGCTCTCATAAACCGATCATGGGAAGATAGACTATACAAATATATCACAGGTACTGTGCAGAAAATGGGACAAAAAATGCTTCGAATTAACGGAATGCCTGACCATATTCATTTTTTAATTGGTTTAAAGCCGGACATTGCTATATCTGATTTAGTTAGAGAGGTTAAAAAATCATCAACAAGTTTCATCAAAGAAGAAAAGCTAACCAAATTCAATTTCAACTGGCAAACTGGCTTTGGTGCATTTTCTGTGAGTCACTCACAATTAGATAAGGTCATAAATTATATAATTAATCAGAAAGAACATCACAGGAAGAGGACATTTAAGGAAGAATATTTTGAACTGTTGAAAAAATATGAAATTGAATACGATGAGAAATATTTATTTGAATGGATTGAAGATTAAACCTTTATTATTACGTGCGACCCCTACGGGGTCGTATATTGTTCTGAAATTCGCATCTATAAATGTTTGATGCCTACGGCATCAAAATCATTAAAGTCATAATCTAATATAATGTATCCCAAATAGATTTATAGTTTTATATTCCTGACTCAAAAGAAGTCACACGTTTATAGCTTTTAGACATTATTTTCATGACTCCGAAGGAGTCACGCATTTATAACAAATTCGGATCAAAAACACGACCCCAGAGGGGTCGCACATGCAAAAAACTTACAAGTTTGCCAAACCCTCAAATTGACTAATAT
>JABFSP010000252.1 GCA_013140565.1 Ignavibacteria bacterium | reverse complement strand
CATTAATTTAATTTATATATATGAAGACCATAAAATATTTACTCACTTTCTGCCTGATGTTCGTTTCATTTAATTCTCTGCTCGCCTCAAACACATCCGGAAACGGCTCATGGTACTTTTCTTCAGGAATAAGTGCCCCGTCGAATGAATTTCAACACGATAATAACAATTATTGCACCTGCACTTGTGATGCATGCAGAAACTGCAACCACCGTGACCCGGATAAAGAAGTATTTTATGAAGAAAACAGTTACAGGGTTATGAGCAGCCGTGATTTTGCTGAATTCAAACAATTCATTGCAAACAGAACTTTTGAATCCACAAAACTGGATATGACAAAAAGCGTCATTGATAATAATCTGTTTACCACTGACCAGGTTAGCGAAATTTTAAGCTGGTTCGTATTTGAATCGAACAAACTTGATCTTGCTAAATACACATTCAAAAACACAGTTGACCGCAGCAATTATTACAAACTGTATGATATTTTCGTATTCGAATCAAACGTTGTTGAACTGGATAATTACGTTAAAAATTACAGGTAATTTTATAGAACAAAGATCCGGTTAAATTTTATTAACCGGATCCATTTGTTATTTAACGTACTCCTTTTTCCTTTTATACAGCACCTTCCGTTATTGGGCAAATAAATCACTTCTGCATTTTTTTTGCCATGATCGTCATCAAACCATTCCATGAAAATAATATACCATCAGCAATGGGATAAATAATATCTTTATCTTCGGCATCAATCTTTACATTAATTTCCATTCCTTTTTGTACTTTTGGTGCGCCCATAGGGTATACTTCCCATATTGATCGGGCAGTATAAGCTGATTTATACGGATTCGATACTTCCATTGTGAACTCATATGCCTGATACTGGCCTCCGGGGCCGGTACCTGATAAGCCGGCCGGCTCTGAACTGATTATCTTTGCAGTTCCATTTTCAGCCTTTGCAAGTCTTGCACTTCTTTCAGCCTTAAGCTTTTCGCCGCCTTTTACTCCCCAAAAATAGAACCCAACAATAATACCAACAACGCCAACAATAATAATTATTTCAAGCATGATATGATCATTTAATTAACGGATTTTCGGCAGAAACTTTATTTTTCTTCTTATGCATCATCTGGAAATTCCAGCTGAATACCAGCCCCTGATCCATTGGAAATATCATCTGGTCATCTTCGGTATCAATTTTTACATTTACTTCCATCCCCTGCTGCACCTTTGGTGCACCCATTGGATAAACTTCCCATACACATTTAGCCCTGTAGGGTTCTTTGTATGAATTGGAAACTTCAAGCGTGAATTCATAACCCTGGTATTGTCCTCCGCTTCCCGTTCCCCTTATACCTGCAGCATGCGAGCCAATGACAATGGCCTTGGCTTTTTCGGCTTTTGCAATTCTTGCATCTCTTTCAGCCAGCATTTTAGCCCCGCTTTTGGATGCATACATAAAAAATCCGATAATGGCTGCAAATACTCCTACAATTATTAATACTTCTATCATGTTTAATAAATATTAATTATTAAAATCCCATTCTTTTTTCTTCGTGAATTTCTGTCGTTAGTTCTTTTACGTCATCAAGAGTTACTGTTTTTATCATATCAACAGTTCGTTCTTCTCTTTGTACTTCCGCAAGCCTTAAGTTCTGGTTCTTAACCGCTTCACCAAGTGATTTCCTTATTTCACGGGCATTCCCGAAGAATTTATCCCTGGAGCTGTGCAAGGATAGAATATGTTTCTTGAAATATTCCGCGGCTTCCGTATCAAATTCAAGCTCCTGCGATGTTAATATTACCTTTGAGATAGAAAACAGCTCCTCGGGTGAATAATCAGGAAAATTGAATTTCCTATCGAACCGTGATTTAAGTCCGGGGTTCATCTTCAGAAAGTTCTCCATCTCTCCTGTATAACCCGCGCAGATTACAACAAATTCGCCGCGGTTATCTTCCATTCGTTTGAGGATAATTTCGATCGCTTCCTTACCGAAATCGTTTTCGCTTGAGCCCATAAGTGAATATGCCTCATCAATGAAAAGCACTCCACCCATAGCAGCATCAATTTTTTCCGCGGTTTTGATTGCCGTTTGTCCGATATAACCTGCAACAAGTTCTTCCCTGTCCACTTCAACCAAGTGACCGCGCTCAAGCACACCCAATGCTCTGAATATCCGTGCCATAATTCTGGCAACAGTAGTTTTACCTGTTCCGGGGTTACCTGTAAATACGGTATGCAGTGAAAATGAACGGGTAACATCTTTGCCAATTTCGCGGTAATATCTAACCAGCTTAACCATTTCATGGATATCGCTTTTCAGCTCTTCGAGCCCAACAAGTTTGTTAAGCTCTGCCAGTGAATCACGCATCAGTTCTTCATCAGGAGGTATATCAACACTCTTATGCTGTTTCTTCCTGAAAATTTCCTTTACATCCTCAACGGTAACAACTGATATTGCCTTTTCATCAAGCGTTTCCAGATTCGCACTGCTATTCATTATGCGTAAACCAAGGTTCATTTTGCCTTCATCAACAATTGAATTAACATATCTTGCATTGCCGAATGTTTTATCCCTGTCTCTGTATGATTCTACAAGCTTGGAGTACAGGAATTCCTCAGCGTCTTTATCGAGATCAACATCGATCTGCTCAGCGTGGTAATTGCCTATTTGCAGAAGCTCGGTGGGTGTGTAATCAGGGAAATGGAAATAACGGGTGAATCTTGATTTCAGACCGGGATTTGATTCAATAAAAAACTCCATCTCCTCCGGATAGCCCGCAACTATTACAGCAAGGTCACCGGGACCATCGCTTAATTCTTTAATTAGTATTTCAATAACTTCCTTGCCATAATCCTTTTCAGTGTCACCTTTTCTGGCAAGTGCATACGCTTCATCTACAAAAAGTATTCCGCCTCTTGCCTTCTTTATGGCATCTTTAACCTTGGGTCCCGTTTGCCCTATAAACTCACCAATCAGATCGGCGCGGTCAACTTCATGTACATGCCCTTTGCTTAAAATACCAAGATTCTTATAGATCTTACCCAGCATTAAAGCAACCTTTGTTTTTCCTGTGCCGGGATTACCGGTAAATACTGCATGCAGATTTATTTTTTCGGAATCATCAAATCCTTTTTCTTTTCTCAGCTTTACGAATTTCAGATAATCATACAGGTCATTTATGTTTTCTTTTATAGTTGCCAGACCTATCATTTCATTGATCTCTTTCATTATCTCGGCTTCGGTCAGCTCTTTTGCCTGCTCCTGTTTTCCATCGGCACCCAATAACGGTATACTCTGCCCCGGGAGGTAAAATTTCCCTGCATCCGGATCAATTTCTTCTTCATCAGCAAATTTAACATAAACCGTTCCTAACAGCTGCTCCAGCAGCACAACTTCAATTATATATTCACCATTGTACCAGCTTCCGGCCTCCTTGCTGCCCCAGCCTCGGGCAAAACGGATCAGTTTCATGTTATTGTTGTAAGTGTAATAATCCTTTATTTCCGCAATATTATCACCAACTTTACTTCTTATTCTGATAAAGAATTCACCCTGCCACGCAGTCTTACCGAACTGAAGATTTTCGCCTTCAATTTCCATCCACATATACCTTGCCTTTACTGCATTGAATACCTTCAGGTAATTTCTTTGGCCAAAAGGTATATCTTCAAAGGGTCCCTCATACAATTTGATAGAGCTTAGACTGAAGTAGGGATTGCCTTCCTGTGTAACTTCGCCTTCATCCAGCATATGAAAATTTGCTGAACCAAGCAGAACGCCCTCAGCCCAAGCTTCCCACCTGTAAGAACCCTTTGTCCAGTAAACACCGGGATCTGCCTTGCCCCATGAATATCTGATATATGTTGTATCTTCTGCGCGTGTGATAGTTTGCGTAACGGGTTTATCACAAAGTAAATAATTATTTACATCAAACGCTTTGAAGTTTACCGTTATCTGCCAGTCTGATTCATCAAATTTGAGGTTATTGAGCGCAAGCTCAACATATATGTATTTAATTGATTTTACGTTAAATACCTGCCGGTATTTTTTCTGAGAACCGTAAAGCCATTCATTGCTTCCGTGAACTTTTATTGATTTGAATTTGTAATTTCTTGCGGGAACTGTATTATTCTGTACCATATTTTACAATCATAAACTTATGTTATTTTAATTTCAATGTAAAACAAAACATTGAAATAAAATAAAAAAGGCGCTTAATTAAGCGCCTTTGCAGTGAATATTTACAATTATTATTGATTGATCCACGCTTTTCGTATCATAAGCTGCTCAGCTGTGGGAGCGCTAACAGGTTTTATTACAAACTGCTCTTCTTTATCCACCAGATAAGTCTCAGCTTTTAATACTTTCTTAACCAGACTTGCACCGTTGCTTTTCCTCATTACTGTAACTTCAACTTCATCCCCGGGTTTTACTGTCTTTTCAAAATCCCGGCTTATGAATCTTAAACTATGCGCATTTACTTCTTTTCCGTTCACCGCAATTACCCTGTCACCAATTCTGAGTCCGAGCTCTTTGCCGAAATCATAAACTTCCACTACCTCAAGCGAGCCTCCTTCACCAAACTCCAATGCGGCTCCAATCATGGCGGGGACTTTCTTTGTTATTTTATCAAAATATTCATAACCCGCATATTCTAAAAATTGTTTGTATGGAATTCTATTGCCGCCTTCAACATATAATTTAAAAAATTCCCTCACTTCAGGATAGGTCATTTCAGTTATTATACCAAATAACTCTTCATCGCTGAAAGCAGAGTCGGGTCCGAATTTTTTACCAAGTTCGCTCTTAAGATCCTGCAGCCCATATTTGCCTTCTGAGAGCTTTAATAAATAAAGGTCCAGACACATATTTATCAATGCTCCTTTTTGGTAAACATTGATGTACTGAGATTTATATATATCTAATGCCCCTTTACTTAACTCTGTGAAAGGAAGCGTATCGTTGAGGTAAAGAATTGAAAAATACATCTTCTGCTGAATTTTATTGAAATATTGGTCAGGTGTTATTATACCATGCTTAACTTGAACATGAATCGAGTAATATTCTGTTGAACCTTCATACAGCCATAAGTGTTTGCTCATAACCGGATTAATGAAATCAAAATTGCCTATTTCTTCTGAGTGGATCCCAAGCGGAGTTACAATATGGAAAAATTCATGTGCAACAACATCCCTGAAAGGCTGAATGAACTCTTCATTGGTAATTTCAGGGTAACAAAACGTTGTTGATTTAAAATGCTCAAGCGCTCCGGCAGAATTGGATTTGAAACCGCCATCTGCCAGGTAAACCAATATTGAATATTTATCAGTCGGCAGCTCGCCGCCAAGATATTCGCCCTGTGCTTTGAATAATTCGGTGGTATGCTCAGCCAGATATGATGCAGTAATTTTTTTGTTGGGTGAATATACTGATAAAAGCACCATGGTGTTATTTACCATAACCGAAGCTGTATCAGGTTTTGCGTACATCATCGGGTTATCATGAAGGTCAAAATAATTTTTCGGGTAATAATAATCGGTGTTACCAAGCGTAGAATGAAGCGGCATTGATGTTGCACCGTAAAACCCTTCAGGTTTTGTAACCGTAACTGTGTAAGGCATATCTTTAAAGCCTTCAAAATATCCAATTAATGTATAATTATTAAGCATGAATACTTTACCGGAATCAATGCACGTACCTGTAGGCTCAAATACCACCGGACTGCTTTCTGAATTATAAGTATCTTCAACCCAATATCTTATTTTATCCAGATTATCGGCATTTGATATTTCCCAGGTGTTAGTATCAATCCTATTGACTGTCAAAGGGTTACCGCTGCGGTCAAGTGCTTCAAAATCCGATACAAATCTCCCGAAATTATTAATAACATAAGTACCCGGAACTATCTTCGGCATGTAATATCTTATTGTAGAAGAGTTTATCTTTGGGGGCTCTACTTCTATCATCAGCTTATGGTCTCGTGTAGCCTGGGTCAGGTCGATCACGGCAATAGTCCTCGGTTCATTACCAATTTCCGTTACATCACCCTGTGAATAAACAACACTTATTACTGAGAATAAAACCGCGATAAAAGTTAAATTTTTGATACTTTTCATCTGAAAGTGAATTAAATTAATGTGGTGTTTATGTATTAGATGCAGAAAACCCTCTTGAGGTTTCAAGAGGGTTTCAAATAAAAACCAATATTTCATTAATTTAGTTCACACAAACAGGCTGACGGCGTAATAGCATAAAGCGCCTACAAGTCCTGAAAGCGGAATTGTCAATATCCATGCCCAGACAATTTTCCCGGCAACACCCCATTTCACAGCAGAAAGCCTTTTAACGCTTCCAACTCCTAAAATGGAACCGGTAATAGTCTGAGTTGTACTTACCGGAATACCGAACATCGCTGTCATGAGAAGTGTTGTTGCGCCTGAAAATTCAGCGCAGAAACCACCTATGGGTTTAAGCTTTGTGATCTTCATACCCATTGTTTTAACAATGCGCCATCCTCCAAAGAGTGTTCCCAAACCAATGGCCAAATGACAAGCCATAACAACCCAAATGGGTACATAAAACTCATCCTGAAATTTCGCGGCAACCATGACTGAGACTATTATACCCATCGTCTTCTGGGCGTCATTTGAGCCGTGACCAAAACTGTAAAAAGCTGCGGATACCAATTGCAGTTTTCGGAATACACTATCTACCGCTCTGGGCTTTTTATTCTTCACTATCCAGCTTGTTACAAGCATATTGATCAAACCGAGGATAAATCCCATAACAGGCGCAAGAAAAATAAACAATACTACTCTTTCAAATCCACCCCATATAATAACATCCCACCCAAGCTTCGCTATAGCAGCCCCGCCATATCCGCCAATGAGCGCATGTGATGAACTCACCGGAATTCCATAGTACCATGTAAAAATATTCCAGAATATAGCACCTATAAGGCCCGCAAGGATCACATATATATCCACACTATCCAGTTTAACCAATCCGCTTCCCACTGTTTTCGCAACCGCTTCGCCGAAAGCAAATGCTGCCGCAAAATTAAAAAAAGCCGCGAACATAACAGCTTTTTGCGGAGAGAGTACTCCGGTTGATACTATGGTAGCAATTGAATTAGCAGAATCATGAAATCCGTTAAGAAAATCGAATATTAACGCAATAATAATAACAAACAGTACCAGTTCAAACATATCCTACATATTCTTAATTAATATTCCTTCAATAACAGTTGCTGCATTCTGGCATTTATCAACAGAACGTTCAATGATCTCGAGTATTTCCTTTTTCTTGATAAGCTCAACAATATCCTTTTCATTTTCAAACAGGTCAAGAAGCGCATCTTTGAACACTATGTCACCTTCTGTTTCAAGTGTTTTGACCTGCACTATCTTATCAGGTGTCATTTTAGGATTCTGCAGATTTTTCACCACATCAAATAATACATCAGTTTGTATCAAAAGAATATCCGTCATTTGCGGACCGAACTGCAAAGGGGTTTTAAGTTTATACATGCTTAGTCTTGATGCTATAGTATCAATTGTATCAACAATATCATCCATCGAATTAACAAGAGCGAAAATATCTTCGCGGTCAATCGGAGTAATGAAAGTATCGTTAAGGTCACTGATAACCTGGTGAGTAAGGTCATCGCACCTGTTTTCTATGAAATGAATTTTGCTTGAATACTCCGCAAAGTTCTCATGTTTATCCATCATTTCATCAAGCATTTTTGCGGCATCTAGAACTGACTCAGCAAGCTCAATAAGTATATCAAAGAACTTATTTTGTTTAGGCAGAAATCTTTTAAACATAAATGTTTAGCTTTATGAATTTTTGTTAAAAATCGCTGAAATTCGTTAAATTATCGATTTTTATATTAAATTTTAGTTAGTATAATGTTAAAAT
>JABFSP010000406.1 GCA_013140565.1 Ignavibacteria bacterium | reverse complement strand
AATATGTTCATTGTATATATTATTAATATTAAATACATTTAGCGCTTATATTCCAAAAAAGTAAATACCAGAGTTTGAAAAAGAGAATAATCTTCATTTTATCGGCAGTTTGCGGAGTTTTAGCCTTAAATTCAATCAATTTTATGGGGTGTGATTCCGGCAGTCCAACTGCAATTGGCGAACCGGTCAGTTTTACCCGAGATATTCAGCCAATTTTGGCGCAGAATTGCAGCTTCCCCGGATGTCACAATTCAACCAACAGGCAGGCGGGGCTTGATCTCTCAAGCTGGGAATCCATGATGTTAACAGGCTCAACATTCGGTGCGGAAGTTATCCCATACAACGCCCGATGGAGCCATTTAACACAGCATGTGAAC
Source organism: Ignavibacteria bacterium (assembly GCA_013140565.1). Lineage (GTDB taxonomy): Bacteria > Bacteroidota > Ignavibacteria > Tepidaquicellales > OLB5 > OLB5. The sequence continues at coordinate 7,619 of JABFSP010000406.1, read as the reverse complement.
CGCGTAGATACAAACATTTCGCCATTTTCCGAGCCTCTTATGCCGCAGGCATTGTTGCCGTATACTAACGGAATGCCGCTTGCTTCAAATCAATTGATGAAAATTGTTGACTGGATAAACCAGGGCGCAAAAAATGATAACGGTCAGGTAGCGTTCCAAGACATAACTAACAAAGCATTCATAACCAACCAGGCAAGTGATTATGTCGCGGTTGTGAATCTGGATAATAACCATTTAGTAAGATTGATAGATGTTGGCGGCAGGGATAATGCCACACAGCCGCTTGACGCGCCGCATGTAATCACAATTGATAACCAGGGCAATAGTTTTTACGTCAGCCTTATTTCTGAAGGGTACATGGAAAAATACAATGCGCGCACTTATCAAAAAGAAGGAAGGGTTTTAATTGGCACTTCACCCGCGCATATTATACTTACCAATAACGGCTTAAAAGGATACATCACCGATTTCACAACACCCGGAAGCATAAAGGTCTTTGATACACAAACAATGACCATTACAAATTCCATTACAGAGCTTAGAATGAACAGACCGCATGGCTTAAGACTGACTCATGATGAGTCGCTTATATTAAGCGCCACACAGGTAAGTGAATTTTTGTATGTAATTAATGCCGCTACAGAGCAGATTGAAAATGTCGTACAGGTAGATCCTACAGTACCTATTGGCGGAGGAGGAACGAATAATTTTATCCCTTACCAGATTGCAATTACCCCTGATGATAAATACGCGTATGTAAGCTGCCGCAAATCAAATGATGTGAGGGTATTTGATATACTGAACAGGGCATTTATTTTAAATATACCAACAGGTCTCAATCCGCTTGCGCTTGAAATATCCCCTGACGGCAGGTGGTGTTACGTTCCAAACCAGGGTTCAAATTCAATCACGGTAATTGATCTTACAACCAATACAGTTGTTAAAACAATTTCAAACGTCGGCGCGCAGCCGCATAAAATTGATTTCACAGCAGACGGGCATTACGCTTATGTTACATGTGAATCAACCAGTGGCGGATTTGTACACCATCCGCCAAATGCCGGCAAAACACCGGGCACCACAGCGGTAATTGATGTCTGGGCGGGTCATAATAAAGTTAAAGATATCGAAATGGCTTCATTCCCTGCAGGTATTTGCATCACGCCGGGGCTTGGGAATTAATGTTCGTTTTGATTGAATTGACTGCCTTACTTCATCCGGCAAATTCCCCTCTTGAGAGGGGTGGCTCTTTAGAGCCGGGGTGTGTTAATGTGTTCAGGATTTAATACTCTAAAATATCTGTTAAGACTTTTGAAGTCTTATGATTTAAAAATAATTTTTTTGATGATAAAATTCAGCATTATACTTGTAATATTTGCTTCAATGGTTTTTTATTCATGCGGAGATGATTCAGGTGTGGTAACATCTCAGAATAAAGGTACACTCACAGTGGACAGGCTGTATATGATTGATAAAAATGTTGAAGGCACTTATGAACTTTGGGGCAGTATTGAAACCGGCCTTGATCATGGTGAGAATGCGTACCGCAGCCTTGGAAGATTTGCAGTAAATTCCTCAGGCCAGCTTACTGATACATCCGGAGGAACATTTTCACCGAACTTAGGCAAAGTAGCCAATATCAATAACGTGAGTGATGTTATTATTACAATCCAGCCTCCCGGTTACAGCGATACTATCCCCAGCAATATAAAAATTCTCGGCGGCGCAAAACAAATACAGGGCTCGGAGCTTGTTTTTGATCTGACGATGGGGTATTCAGATATTCTCCCCGCCTCATCTCAGTTCAGCTCATCAGCGGCTGCATTTATACTTGCATCTCCAACAACGGGCACAGCTTCCTCACAATATCAGAAAGGTATTTGGTTCACACAGGATACAAACGGAACATCTGCGGGTTTAACATTGCCCGCTCTGCCTGATACAACTGAATGGACTTACCAGGCATGGGTAATTAATAACTCAAACAATTCTTTTATTTATAATATTGGCAGATTTGATTCGCCAAATACAAGGGATAACAATCAATTTTGTGAGCTCACAGGCGGACTGATATGGAATGTACCCGGTCATGACTGGCTGCAATCAAATTGCCCCGGAGGCGGCTTGCCGGATATATCAAGCCTGAATGCCGGATACAGTATTATGATAACACTTGAGCCCAGATTTGAGCAGGGCACAGCTTTGGGTAAACCGTTTTACCTGAAGATATTCGAAGGGGATATTGCGATCCAGCCGTTCGGCATGGTGCAGCTGCCGGGCAATGCGTTTTCAGCAAATATTCCAACAGCACAGCTTAGGCTTTCATCAAATTAGTATCAGGCATCAATTTAATATTATTTTATTTCATCCATTAAATTACCTATCAGTATGAAAAAAGTACTGCTTTTATTTATTTATTCTGTTTCCGTTTTTATGTTCTTTTACGGCAATGAAACAAATTCACAGTCTGTAATGAACATGTCCCTTATTTCAAATAAGAATAATCATAATGCGGGCGGAACGCCTGCAGGATTTCATTATTCATCATGCTGGGGGTGGACGGCTCCAAACGGCAGAGAATATGCAATACTCGGCTACTGGAACGGCACGGCAGTTTATGATATCACAAATGAAAACAATGTTGTGCAGTGTGATACCATTCCGGGACCGGGCTCATTTTACAATTACAGAGAGTTCACAGTGCTTGGTCATTACCTGTATATTGTTTCAGAAGGCTCAGCAAATAATGCCGGATTGCAGATAGTTGATCTGCAGTATCTTCCTGATTCAGTAAGACATGTAAAGAACTGGACTTTCCCCGGTTATTTGACCACTCATACAATAAAAAGCGACGGGAATTTCCTTTACCTAAACGGAGCAAATTATAACGGCGGCGGAATTGTAATACTGGATGTTACTGACAGGGAAAATCCTATAAAACGCGGCAATGGGCCGGCGCCTTATTCACATGACTGTTTCATAAAAAATGATACTGTTTATGCGGCAAATGTTAACAATCCCAACAGCAAGATGTCAATTATCAGTGTTACAAATAAAGATAATCCTGTACAGGTCGGAGAGTTCATTTATCCAAATGCCGTTTGCCATAATGTGTGGACAAGCGATGACAGGCGCTGGCTGTTAACCACAGATGAAGGGGGTTCAAATCATTTAAGGATCTGGAACTCATCCAACCTGACCAATATAATTTTGGTGTATGAATATATTCCGTACCAGAATGCAATGGTACACAACGCGTATTTTAAAGGTGATACAATTTTTATGGCTCATTACCGCGCCGGTATTATTGCGCTTGATGTTCATAACCTGCCTGCTGCACCAACAGTATTAGGCTACTATGATACATACAACGGACAGGGCCTTGATTACCAGGGAGCGTGGAATGTTTTTCCGTACTACCCCTCAGGAAAGTTTGTTGGCTCTGATATTGCAACCGGGCTGTATGTGCTCAAATTCGGCAACCCCTCAGGTATTTCGCATAACGGTAATGAAATTCCGGGTACATTCAAGCTGGAGCAGAATTACCCCAACCCTTTCAACCCTGTAACAAAGATCAATTTCAGCATACCAAACTCAGAAGGCAGGAATTCATTCTTCACGGTTCTGAGAGTTTATGATATCACTGGCAGGGTTGTTAAAACACTTGTTGAGCAGAGCCTGAATTCAGGCAGTTACACTGCTGAGCTTAATGCCGGTGATATGGCAAGCGGAATGTATTTTTATTCACTGGAAGCAGGAGATTTTAAGGAAACAAAGAAAATGGTGCTGGTTAAGTAAGGCAAAAAGGCATCCCGCCAAGCAGAAAAGCGGGACCGCATGAGGCGCGGAAAGGCAAAAAGCAATAAAGCAGAGACAAAAACATGATTTCAAGAAAACAAAAAACCCGGTAAATAAATATTACCGGGTTTTTAATTTCCCTGTTCATGTAGTTGAATAGCAACTACTTTACGAGTATCATCTTTTTAGTTGAAGTGAATTTTTCTGTCTTAAGCGTGTAGAAGTAAACACCGCTTGGCAGATTTGAAGCGTCGAATTCATAAGTATACTCACCCTTCGGCATATTCTTATTCAGCAGCACGGCAACTTCGCTGCCGGTAATATCATAAACCTTTAACCGCACATAATCAGCTTTGGGTATTGAGAATTTTATATTAGTTTTGGGGTTAAACGGGTTCGGGTAGTTCTGCCCCAGTGAAAACTTATCAGCAACTTCGCTGTTGCTGATTATACCAATCGGTATATTTGCCGTACTTATTTCATACATTGATCTGCCATGAGTACCCGCGCATAACATCTGCGCACCCTGATGATAGTTAATATCAAACACTGGCGCATTTGGCAATCCCGTACCAAGTATTGCCCAGCTTGAGCCAAGATTTGTAGTGTAATAAACTCCTGCATCGCAGCCTACAAATAAAACGGAATCACGGGCTTCATCTACAATGATTGAGTTTGCAGGAACGTTGAGCAGATTGCCGGAAATATTGCTCCATGTTGCGCCGTAGTTTGTTGTACGGTAAATTCGGGTATTTTTTTCATCTACATTAAATCCGCTTAAAGTTACATAAGCTATTGCGGGATTGCGGCTATCGCACCTTACATCAGTAACATATCTTTGCGGAAGTGTGCCTGTAACATCGGACCAGTTAACACCGCTATTGGTGGTAACTGAAACTTTCGCGTCATCTGTACCCGTATAAATAATCCTCTCACCGCCGCCAAGAGCGGCGCTTGTTATGCATGTTATTGTACCAAGCCTTCCGTTGGGTCCGCGTGTTAAGTCACCGCTGATAGCACTCCATGAAGTACCGCGGTTGGTTGAACGGAAGAGCATATGGCTGCCCACGTAAAGTATCGCGGGGTTAACATTATCAAGTATATATGGGGTTGACCAGTTAAATCTTCCGCTTAGGCCGCCGGTAATATCTGAAAATGAAGCTCCATTATTTGTGCTTCTGCCTAATCCCCCGTTTTGCGAGGTACAATAAATGATATTTGAGTTAGTATAATCAATATGAGAAGTAAAACCATCACCACCATAAATTACTTCCCAGTTATCCAGTCCGCCTGTAAAAGTAATCTTAGAGCCGTTATCCTGCGAACCGCCTATCTTACGCAGCGGATTCAGGTAATCAATATTTGTAGCATAGAATTGCGTGATGGGCAGGTCATAACTTTTTGTCCATGGCGCGCCGCCGGTTGAGGTCTTAAATATTCCGCCGTCGTTTCCGCAAATAATGTTATTTGGATTTGCTGGATTTATCCAAAGCACATGCTGGTCAGGATGCTGCTGGTCAAATGTTCCGCTGTATGAATTGGTTAAATTAACCCAGCTTGTGCCGTTAGTAGTTCTGAAAATATCAACGCTGCCAATGTAAACTTTGTTGGGGTCAGTTGGGTCAACTTCTATCAAACCAAAGTACCAGTCAAACCCGGATGATGATACACCGGACATTGGAATTGTTGCCCAGTTAAGTCCTTTGTTGGTTGATTTATATATGCCGCTGATATTATTACCCGTCGAAGTTTTAAAAATTGAATAAACAAAATTGGGGTTCGATCTGGCAACTGCAATGCTTATCCTTCCTGTGGTTGAGCTTGATGCGGGAATTCCTTCAGGCACCCCGAGCTGCTGCCAGTTGGCTCCGCCGTTTGATGAGCGATAAAGACCGCTTGATATACCGCCTGTTTTTGAAATTGATGGCGGGGTACGTATGCGTTCCCACATAGCGGCGTAGACAATATTCACATCATCAGGTGATACTTTCACATCTACCCCTGAGGTTGAATCAGATACAAATAAAACTCTTGCCCAGTTAACGCCGCCATTGGTAGATTTGTAAATTCCCTTATTCTGCCCGAACGACCGGAACGCCATTACTGAAGCGTACACAATATTGGGATTTAACGGATGTATATCCATAGAAGGAATATGCAGGGCATCGGTCAGTCCTGAAAGTACCCATGTATCACCCATATCGGTTGATTTGAGAACACCAAAACCGGGGTACACATCAATTGCGCTGTTGCCTTCGCCTGTTCCGCAATAAATAATATTAGGATTTGAAGGATGCATAACCAGTGCACCGACTGAAAGACTTGGCCACTCATCTGTTTTTGCACTCCAGTTCAAACCGCCATTGGTTGTTTTAAATATTCCGCCTGCTGCCGCACCAATAATTATTATATTCGGGTTTGAAGGGTTAACCGCAATTGCAGTAATCCTTCCGCCGATATTATACGGTCCGTTTGGAGTCCAGTTGAGTGCAGATGTGGGATTATCCATCTGTTCCATAACCTTTTTTTCTTCCATTGCGCCGAAGAACTTGTCATATGGTATATCGCCTGCCGGGTAAGAACGCTGGTAATAGAACCAGTCACCCGGGGCATTTTTTTTATATTTAAGCGTGGCTAATTCTGATCCGCTTTGAAATAAACCGGAAATCCAGAAAAAAAGCCCCGAAATTACTAATATAGAGGGCAAAACAAGAAGAATTTTTCGCATAAAATTGAGATGTATTTACTTTGATTGATTGTTACAATTTAGCAATATAAAGGTATTATTGGAATGCAATTATTTCGATGCTCTTTGCAAATAAAAGGACACAAACATTCAGCCGTGAATTTATTTGAATTTTCACACAGAAAGATCCAACTAATATATTCAACGGAGATTATTTTGTGTCCAAATTTTATGCTTTCATTTCATGCAGCTTAAAAAAATGTATCCATGAACTATAATCCTGTGTGATAGTATGCATGGTTAAATGCGTAACAAGTTTCATTTTTTGGCTGCCAATATTTCAAAAGCCTGCCAGTTTTTTAGATATACCGGATACTGACAGGCTTGTGAAGTTTTTACAAAATTATTATTTCTTTCTGCGGATAGCAAAGAATGAAATTGCGAGTCCGGCCAGAGCCATTAACGGAAATTCCATACCAAAGAGACCGCATTTTTTTCCTTCATTCTTTACGGTTGCCGTCATTTCAATATCATCTTTAAGATCAGCAAGAGTTTTTTCGTATACGATCTTCTGACCGTCTTTTCTGCCATTGGTCTTTAAAACCTCAGCAGGCATTTCAAATTCATAATTCAGTTTTATATCGCTTGAACCCATGTTACCTGCGTTTGAAGTATCTTTTAGCAGTGTATAATTGAAATCCATTCCCTCTTTGCCTTCCTTCCATGATGCTTTCACTTTCTCAAATCCTTTGGCTGAGGTAATATCATTTATGTTCTTGAATTTAAGATCAACCGTAACGTGTTTTGTTGAATCGTCTAATTTTTCTTCAACCTTAACGCCTGTAACATCAGTGTTTGAAGATGAATAATTCTGCTTTGCTTTGGCTTCTTCGAAGCTGAAACCGCCGAGATCTGAACTTGATTTAACATTGGACATTTTGGTCCAGTAGTGAACCTTCATTGTACCGGAACCATCCTGCTTTAGCGTGGTTTTCTGCTCAACATTAACGCATCCTGCAAGATAAAAAGCGAACAGTACAAGGATAGATGAAAAAATTAAGAAATTGCCTCTTTGGAACATTTTTTTTGATCTTTCTGTGTTTGACATTTTTACTCCTTTAGAGTTTTTTTGATT
>JABFSP010000308.1 GCA_013140565.1 Ignavibacteria bacterium | reverse complement strand
TTGTTAATTCTATAGAAATTCCGGTTAACCTGTACAAAAGTTACTCAATGTACGCAGGTGTCCCGGATGCTTTGGTACAATGGTGGTACGGGCATAACGCAGTTGCATTCTTTTTAACCACTCCGTTCTTAGGATTAATGTATTACTTCCTGCCTAAAGCGGCAAACAGACCCGTATTTTCGTACAAACTTTCAATTGTGCATTTCTGGTCGCTGATCTTTATATACATCTGGGCAGGACCCCATCATTTATTGTATACATCACTTCCTGACTGGGCTCAGTCACTTGGCACAGTATTTTCAATTATGCTTATCGCACCTTCGTGGGGCGGTATGATAAATGGATTATTAACACTCCGCGGCGCATGGGATAAAGTTCGCGAAGACCCGATTCTCAAGTTCATGGTTGTAGCAGTTACCGCATATGGTATGGCTACTTTTGAAGGACCGATGCTATCGCTAAAAAATGTTAACGCTATTGCTCATTATACTGACTGGATCGTGGCACACGTTCACGTTGGTGCGCTTGGCTGGAACGGATTTTTAACCTTCGGTATGCTTTACTGGCTTATCCCCAGGATATTTAAGACAAACCTTTACTCCAAAAAACTCGCAAATGTTCATTTCTGGATAGGTACACTTGGAATAGTATTTTATGCAGTTCCAATGTACTGGTCTGGTATAACACAGTCATTAATGTGGAAACAGTTCACACCGGAAGGAATTTTACAGTATCCAAACTTCCTTGAAACTGTTACAAATCTGATACCGTTGTACGCCATCCGATCAATTGGCGGAACAATGTATTTTGTTGGCGTTATAATTGGTGTTTACAATCTAATTAAAACAGTAAAACTGGGCAAGCTTGAAGCGGATGAACCGGCTGAAGCACCGGCAAGAGCGGCAATAAATCTGCCTGAAGCAGGCGAAACAAAACACAGATGGCTTGAAAGGAAACCCGTTCAGTTTGCGCTTGTTGCAACCGTAATGGTGTTAATTGGCGGTATTATAGAAATAATACCTACCTTCCTGGTAAAATCAAATGTACCTACAATTCCAAGCGTAAAACCGTATACACCGCTTGAACTTCAGGGAAGGGATCTTTATATAAGAGAGGGCTGCAACAATTGTCATTCTCAAATGGTAAGACCTTTCAGAAGTGAAACAGAACGATATGGTGAGTATTCCAAAGCTGGTGAGTTTGTTTACGACCATCCGTTCTTATGGGGTTCAAAACGTACCGGGCCTGACCTTCACAGGGAAGGTAAAAAATACCCGAATATCTGGCATTACCTGCATATGCAGGATCCGGCACAGATATCACCGGGCTCATTGATGCCAAGCTACGCATGGATGCTTGAAAATGATCTGGATATTTCAACCACAGAATCAAAGATTAATGCACTAAGATCTATTGGAGTGCCTTATCCTGAAGGTTTTGGTTTAATTGCAAATGATGATTTGATGAAGCAGGCAAACGAAATTACCGCTGATCTGCAGAAAAACGGTGCGCCAGTAACTCCCGAAAAAGAAATAGTGGCGTTAATAGCTTACCTGCAGAGATTAGGTGTAGATATTAAGGGCGAAATGCCCGCCGATGTGAAAGGGGTAAAGTAAAATGTATAAACAGGTACTTCAAAGCATATCTGGCGTAGAAACATATGCTATCATAGCTTTAATAATGTTTTTCCTTTTCTTTTTGCTTATCCTTGGATGGGTATTTACATTAAACAAAAAATATATCAATCAAATGGAGAACATTCCGCTTGATGATAACATAAACAGCAAAGAAGTTAACAATTTTAATGCAGGAGGTGTAAAATGAAAAAGATCCTTATTAATAAAACTGCAGCAGTATTAATGATGCTTGTAAACGCGGTACTATTCGCGCAAACTACCGGACAAAATAACAGTGTCAATGAATATTCACAGCTTGCAGGAGCAATGGTATTCCTGCTCATTGCTTTCCTGTTTATACTGTTTTTCATTTTATCATCACCAAAGTATAAATACTCCTACGAAAGAAAAAAGAAAGGTGTATCATTCCTTGCCAAGCTTTCAGAAAAGCTAAACAGGGCTGTGCCAATTGAGCGTGAAAAAGATATTATGCTTGATCACGATTTTGACGGCATTAAGGAACTGAATAACAGCGTTCCGCCATGGTTCAACCTTTTATTCTACGGAACAATACTCATAGCTATAGTTTACATGGTAGATTATCACGTACTTGGGTCGGGTACTGTTATGGTTGATGAATACCTAAACGAAGTTAAAATTGCTAATGATAAACGCGAAGAGCTTATCCGCACCGGCGCATTTATTAACGAGAATAATGTTGTGTTACTGACAGATGCCGCTGAGCTTGATAAAGGAAAACAGATATGGAATGTAAACTGCACTCCATGCCACGGACCCGATGGCGGCGGAACAGTAGGTCCGAACCTGACAGATAAGAACTGGATACACGGCGGAGGGATTAAGAACGTATTTATGACTATTTCCAATGGTGTACCGGCTAAAGGTATGATATCGTGGAAAACCATGCTTACACCAAAGCAGATACAACAGGTGGGCAGTTTTGTCCTTAGCTTACAGGGAACAACTCCCGCAATAGGAAAACCACCTGAAGGTAACATTTGGGTTGATAGCGTAAAAACAGGAAGCGATTCTGTTAAAGTGACAGATACATCAAAGGTTAAATCGGATACTTCTAAGGTAAAGACTGATACAGTTAAAGTTAAAACAGATACCAGTAAGATCAAAAAGGATACATTAAAAGTAAAATAATATATTTGTACTTCCCTGCTGCACTCATCCCGCAGCAGGGAAAATTTAAACAGAGCAGTGACTTAAAATAATGCAAACGCAAAGTTCAGATAAGGCTATAGATACCGGCTCTTTCAGGGATCATATTGGGATCATAACGGACGACGGCAAACGTAAGGATATTTATCCTAAAAAACCAAAAGGCAGATTTTATAATGCAAGAACTGTTTTCAGTTTGGCTCTGCTTGCTTTTTTATTTGGTATGCCCTTGATTAAAATAGACGGCCACCCTTTCATGATGCTGAATATTATAGAAAGAAAATTCATAATATTCGGGCAGGTGTTTGGAACGCATGATTTCTTCATACTTGCTTTAGGATTCATAACATTCATTGTATCAATCATACTTTTTACAGCCGTGTTTGGCAGGGTTTTCTGCGGATGGGCTTGCCCGCAGACGGTATTTTTGGAAATGGTTTTCAGAAAAATTGAGTTTTTCTTTGAAGGTGACTACATTTCTCAAAAGAAAATGAATTCTGCCCCATGGACAGCGGGAAAGATCATTAAAAAAGTTTCAAAATGGAGCATCTTCTTCGCCCTTTCAGTTTTGATAGCAAATACCTTCCTGGCATGGATAATAGGAACCGATGAACTGACGCACATTATCAGCGACCCTGTTTCAAAACATGTGTGGGGATTTGCGGCTATGCTCATATTTTCAGGTATGTTCTATTTTGTTTTTGCGTATTTCAGGGAGTATGCCTGCATATACGTTTGTCCTTATGGCAGGCTTCAGGGCGTGCTGCTTGATAAAAACACTACCGTTATAGCTTACGATTATGTTCGCGGTGAACCGCGGGGCAAGATACGAAAAAGTGAAGAACGTACCAAGGGTGATTGCATTGACTGCAATGCATGCGTTGCCGTTTGTCCGACTGGTATTGATATTCGCAACGGTACGCAGCTTGAATGCGTTAACTGCACTGCCTGTATTGATGCCTGCGATAATATCATGGATAAGATAAACAAACCCAGAGGACTTATCAGGTTCGCATCTGAAAATAATATCAGGAATAAATCAAAGTTCAAATTTACGGCAAGAGAGATTGCTTATACATTTGTACTTCTGATATTACTGAGCGTTCTGACTTACCTTATAAGCACACGTAAACCAATTGATGTTACAATTCTGCGCGCCCCGGGGATGATATTCCAGGAACAGCCTGATGATAAGATAAGCAATCTGTATACAATGAAGCTTACTAACAAGACTTTTGATGAAGTACCGGTAACATTGAAGCTTGAAAATCTGAATGGTGAGCTGAAAGTAATTGGAAATGATATAAAAGTAGGTTCAAATGATGTTAGCGAAACAAAATTCCTTGTACTGCTGAACAAGAATGAATTGAAAACCATGAATATCCCATTGGAAATTGGTTTGTATAAAAATGGTGTGAAGTTTGAAACTAAAAAGATAAATTTTCTCGGACCTGCTCCGCAGAAGTAACAATTATGAAAGGAAACAAATAAAATGAGCTGGGGAAAAGGAATAGTTTTGGTTTTTGTTGTTTTTATATTGGGTATTGGCTTACTTGTTTACCGCTCAATGACAAAGAACATTGATCTGGTTACAACCAATTACTACGAAAAAGAACTGAAATACCAGGAACAGATCGATAAGATCAATAATACCAATTCACTTAAAGAAAATATTAAAATTGATTATAACGGAAATGTGATATTGATCACATATCCGGCGGTTCAGAAAAATATTACCGGGGAGATATCATTTTATAAACCTTCAGATGCGAAGAGTGATTTCAGGATCAAGGTTGAACCCGGTAGTGATATGAAGCAGCTAATTCAAAAAGAAATGCTTGCCAAAGGATTGTGGAAAGTGCAGATAAACTGGGCTATGGATGGCAGGGATTATTTCAGTGAAGATAAGGTGATGATACAGTAATCAATTATCAATTATCAATTAGTCCCGCAAGCGGGATTTCAATTAGTAAAAATAAATGGAATTATTAACTGGATTTTTGGTAGGATTACTCGGCAGCTTTCACTGCATCGGAATGTGCGGACCGATAGCTATTGCCCTACCCAAAACCAACAATCTGGTATTTTCAAGGCTCTTATATAATTTCGGCAGAGTAATAACATATTCAATGCTGGGATTATTGTTCGGTTTACTGGGCTCAAGACTTGAAATGTTCGGTCTGCAAAGGATAATTTCTATATCACTCGGTGTACTGATAATACTTACCGTCATAACCCCAATATCATACAGAATAAAGATTTCAAATAAACTGGGTTTGTACAAACTTGTCGGAATCCTGAAAATGTATTTCGGCAAAATGTTTAAGAATCATTCTAACTCTTCGATGCTGGTTATCGGAATGCTCAATGGATTACTGCCATGTGGATTTGTGTATATTGGCATAACAGGAGCAATTGCTGTTGGCAGTACATTAAACGGTATGCTTTTTATGACAATGTTCGGGCTTGGTACTCTGCCTGTAATGCTGGGTGCATCTTTAATTGGGAGCGTAATTAATTTGAATATAAGACAAAAACTTACACGGTTACTGCCGGCGTTTTCACTGATACTCGCAGCTATATTTATACTACGCGGTTTAAATCTCGGTATCCCCTACATTAGTCCAAAACTTGAGCATAAACCGGCTACCCAAGAAGTTATTTGTCATTGAGGCATTCACTTCTATAACATCCCCATCGAAAATATAAGCAGTATATAGTTTTATGGAATATATTGATTAAACCAAGACCGAAAGAAATCCTCCCCCTTCAAAGGGGGAATTTAACTTCAACAATTGAATTAACTATCTGCTGTAATCATTATTGCCTAAGCGACTTTCATAACGTTTGATCAACTCGATATTTTTCTTTTCAACATCACTTAACATATCATCCACGTTTTCATGCCTTGGTACATACCACTTTTCATACATAAAGTAGTTTCTCATTTCTTCCTTTTTGAAAATATAGCCGTGGCGTGCGAAAATTTCATTTCGCATGATCTTAAGCTCCCATCCGGTCAGATTACTCACATCGTCGCTTGTCAGCAGCCTCTCAGAGCCTTGTGGATAGATGCTGGAGTTTCCCGCAGAGGTATTACCCTGAGTGTTCTCATTGGCATTTGAAGAGCCTTCTAAGCGCTTTTGCATATTAAGCTCTTTTTCTTTGAGCTCGAGCTCTTTTTCCTTCAGTGCAAGCTCTTTCTTCTTCAGGTCACTATCTGAAGTTGAATTATCGCCTTTTGTACAAATAGCACCTGTAAAAGCCAGTGCCAGAAACGGAATTAATATTAGTTTTTTCATTTAATTTTTTTTATTTATGAACATCATTCTTTAAATTTTAATATTTTTCTAATTATCAATTCAGCTATAATAATGTTGGGAATCCACCCAAGCCAGGCTACAATTTGATATACGTCCATGGGTCTTGGTTCAAACAAAAATACAAGCAGGTACTTCCACGCTCTCAGAGTAATTGCTGAGAGTGTCAATGCAAATGACCTTATTAAAAATTCGCGGTGTGTCTTATAATCACCCTGCACTGCTTTAAGTACTGCAACTGCTGTGAACCAAATCCACAATGCTGCAAGCAGGACAAAAGAAATTTGTGATATGAGTCCCCCGTTTGCAAAAATACCCATGTATAGTCCTGAGGGTCCAGCAAGTAAAACCACAACCGCAGCATACAGCCAACCAGTATATCTGTGAAGCACAGGCAGTTTTCTCCGGATATTAACAGAAAATTGGGTGAAGCCGGCGGGCAGTACGAAAACAGCGGTATATACATGGGTAAAGAAAGCGAGTTTGTATAGAGGTATATTTATCACATCTTGTTTGATTCTCAGAAAAGCCACATCGGTATCATAAGGTATATATTGGAGCGATATTTTAAGTAAGAGATAAGCAAAGAAAGCATAAAGGATTATTAACACAGCATAAAACATCCGATAACCGGTAATTCTTAATTGACCTTTTCCGGAAGAATATACGCTGTTTTGAACTGCCTGCTGCATTCTGTATTTAAATGATTTTACGAATATAGCATTAGATTTACATCTTCTCAAGTGAACGGGAATATATCTGTATAAACGATAAAAATCATATAATACATTGATAGTAATCATTTTCCGGCATTACACTAAATGCTATCTTTGTAACGGTACTTATTGAGGGCTGCTCCTCGGTAAGGATGGATGAAGGTGGCATTGAGCCATTCAGCAAGGCGGGAGGGATCCCGCTTTGTGTTTTATATAGAGTACATTCAGCAAGGCGGGAACTTCCTCTGCTTATGCACAGTAAGTCGTAGGGGCTCCGCTTTGTGTTTTATATAGAGTACATTCAGCAAGGCGGGAACTTCCTCTGCTTATGCACAGTAAGTCGTAGGGGACTCCCCTTTGTGTTTTATATAATGCTTTTGTAGAGACGACCTGGTGGGTCGTCTTTTTGTTTAATTGCAAGTAGATATACAAGCCTTCGTTGGTGTGATTCAAAAATCTGTCATCAATATGGGTTTAATTAAAAACAGAGATACCCGCCTTTGCGGGTATCTGGTTTAAACGGGTGACACATCAAAAAAAATATGTTCGACTCCTACGGAGTCGCGAAACAATCTGAATTTATTTCTATAAATGTACAACTCCTACGGAGTTGATAATAACATTTTCCTTTAGATCTTGAAGTTATTATCAAGTATATATTTCCGGGAACCCGCTTTCGCGGGTTTGAAAGACTATTTCAACTTAAATACAAACGGCACAGTAACCCAAACCTTTACAGGTCTGCCGTTCTGCAAACCGGGGGTGAATTGAAGCTGCATAGATTTTGATGAAACCTCATCCCGGAATATATCCGGCCCGTTAACACTGCCAATTTTTATGACATTTCCATCGGCATCCACAAGTACTTTTACAGTTACTTTGCCTTCTATCTGGGCTTCTATTGCCATCGGCGGATAGACCATTGAGCTTCTAACCTGCTGCAGGTTTACACACTCAGGTGCCTTCTCAACTTCAAAGGACTGGTAAACAGTTTTTTCCTTTTCTTCAATTACCTCTTTTTTGGTAATCTTCTCTTCGATCTTCTTATCTTCTATCTTTATAGGACCTGAAAATGAAAATTTACCGGTATCACCAACATTTGAAACTGGTGTTTTTATATCTTCAAGCTGCTGCTGTGTTTTAATGTTCTCAACATCGGCTCTTTCTTTTGCAACCGGCTCCGGGGTCAATGCTTCCAGGTCTTTGGTTGGGGTTGTTAACTCTTCAAC
>JABFSP010000059.1 GCA_013140565.1 Ignavibacteria bacterium | reverse complement strand
TTTATGAGATCACTTGCCCCCCAAAATGCACTTAAAATTGTTAATTACGGAGAGTATCTTGAAGCAAATCCCCCGCAATACGAAGTAAAAATAAAACCGGGTGATAACGGCGAGGGCACTTCTTGGAGCTGTGTGCACGGGGTTAAGCGGTGGAAAGAAGATTGCGGCTGCGGTGGCGGTGGTGGATGGATACAGCAGTGGCGCAAGCCGCTGAGGGAAACCATGGACTGGCTGCGCGACCAGATGATAATCATTTTTGAAAATATTGGCGGGGTCATATTTAATGATGTATGGAAAGCCAGAAATGAATATATCACTTTGATGCTTAACAATAATTTTGAAGCCAAAGATAGCTTCTTTAATATTAATACTGATAAGCATCTTTCAGAAAACGAAAGACAAATAGCAATTAAGCTTCTTGAAATGCAGCGATACTCAATGCTGATGTACACAAGTTGCGGATGGTTCTTCAGCGAAATATCCGGACTCGAAACAGTAAAGATACTTGAATATGCTGCTCGCGCTATGGAAATTGTAAATGAACTGACCGGAATTAATGTAGAGAACGACTTTAAAAACAGGCTAAGCGAAGCAAAAAGTAACCTTCCCAAATACAAAACGGGTAAAGGCGTATTTGAAAAACTTGTGATTCCGCATAAACACCTTAATGTAAACCAAAGGTAACTATATATTGCACAACATCGAAAATAATGACGCGTATTTCCTTGGCAGCCGCACTGCCGATAAATGGCGCAAAATAGGCACTAAACGAAGAGCAGGTGTGGCAGTTCCCCTGTATTCAATTTATTCCGCTGAAAGCACAGGAGTTGGTGAGTTAACTGATATTAAACTACTGGCTGCGTGGTGCATCTCAACAGGGATTTCGATAATTCAGCTATTACCATTAAATGATGTGGGCGGTGATTTCGCGCCGTACAATTCGGTTTCATCCTTTGCATTAGACCCGATGTACCTTACGATCAAAGATATTCTGAATGCCGATGTAACACCCTACCTTCATGATCTGGATCGGCTGAAAAAAAAGTATAAACCGCACTTCCGAAGGGTCAACTATAAAATAAAGCAGGCAAAAATTGATCTGTTGTGGGAAATTTATAAGTCAACCAAAACTGACGATATTGATGCATTCATTTCATACAAAACTGACAATGCATATTGGCTAAATGATTATGCTATATACAAAGTGATATCAGAAGAAAACCCTGATGCAGGATGGCAGAACTGGGAAGATGGTCTAAAGAACAGAGATTTGCATACCATTGATAGTTTCAGGAAAGTAAATTTCGAGAGGATCGAATTTCATAAGTGGATGCAGTGGCAGTTATTCGAACAGCTTCTGGAAATAAAACAATTCCTCGCTTTTCGTAATATATTTATACTGGGCGATCTCCCCTTCCTTGTATCGCGCGAAAGCGCTGATGTTTGGTCACACCCCGCTTACTTTATGCTGCAGCTATCATCCGGTGCGCCGCCTGATATGTACTTTGCCATGGGGCAAAAATGGGGTATGCCGCCATATGAATGGAATAATATCGCAAATGAAGGCTTCATATATATTAAGGAAAAGCTTAAGTATGCTGAGAATTTTTACGATATGTACAGGATAGATCACTTTGTGGGACTATTCAGGGTTTGGGTGAGTCCGGTGGATGATTACTCCACCCCCGGCTCCTACATGCCAAAAGAAGAATACCTGTGGGAACCACACGGCAGGCGGATCATTGAAGAAATGGTAAACGCTTCGGTTATGCTGCCATGCGCCGAGGACCTTGGCACTGTGCCGGGCTGTTCATTCCATGTTCTATATGAATATGGCATCCCGGGAATTGATTTCCAGCGGTACTATAAAGATCAGAACGGATTCCGCCCGCCGCATGAATACAGGCTCAATTCCGCGGCAGTATGCTCAACCCATGATTCAAGCTTCTGGGTCAACTGGTGGCAGTTTGAAGCAGGCACAATTGATGAAAAACTGTTCGATATGTCCAGCGAAAAAGCGGGCATCCACCCCGGACACGTGAAGTACTGCAAGAAGATATTGTTCGATAAAAAAAGGTCTAACCACGGCAGGTTGTACTGGAATGATGATATAACCTCCGCCCAGCTTATTGCAGAAATACTTGGTGTATCACAGGATTCTGTTCACGGAATTATTTACGCTTATGCTGAAAGTTACAAAGAAAAGGAAAAATTTCTGAATTACCTGGGGTATGATGGAGATATTAACGGTATTTCTACTGAACTTGTTAAAAAATGCCTGGAATCAGTAAATAATTCCAATTCTATCTTCAGCATTCAGTTATTACAGGATTATTTATCATTAGATGGAGAAATGCTCCAAAAGATCGGCAAGTATAATTACAGAATTAATACCCCGGGCAGCATCAGCAGGAACAACTGGTCTCAGTTGCAGACTATAAGCCTGGAGAATATGAAAACTTTAGCCATAAACGAAACTATCTTTCAGATACACACTGATTCCGGAAGAAAATAGAATATTCTTTATTTACTTCCCCTTATCTTCATTTAATATAAGAGTCTTAGCCTCTTGCAGTTCCTGTTTTTCCTTCTCGCTTATAGTAGGATAAGCCAGGTCAAGTTTTTCTAAAGTACCCACAATAATATCAGCGACAACAGCCCTCATAAACCACTTTCTATCTGCGGGGATAATGTACCATGGGGCGTACTCAGTCGCGGTATTTTCAATTGCCTGCTCAAAAGCATTCATATATTTATCCCACAACTGCCGTTCCTTAACGTCACTGGTTGAAAACTTCCAGTTCTTCTCAGGCTCATCTATTCTGGCCAAAAAGCGTTTTTTCTGCTCATCTTTTGATATATGCAGGAAGAACTTCAGGATTATTGTACCGTTCTCGTACGCCTGCTTTTCAAAATTATTGATGATCTCATAGCGCTTCTGCCAGAACTTCTTATCGATTTTATTCACAGTTTCAGCACCGGGTATGTTCTGACTGACGATATATTCCGGGTGTACACGGGTAACCAGCACTTCTTCATAGTGCGAGCGGTTGAAAATGGCTATCATTCCTCTTTTGGGCATCGCACGGTTTATGCGCCAAAGGAAATCATGCTCCAGTTCTTCAACAGAAGGCTGTTTAAAGCTTGTAACATTGCATCCCTGCGGATTCACACCGCTCATTACATGTTTAATCGTGCCATCTTTGCCTGCGGCATCCATTGCCTGTATTACCACAAGCAGTGAGTACTTGTTCATGGCGTACAGCATATCCTGCAGTTCAGCCAGCCTTGTGATATCTTTGGCAAGCATTTCCGCGGCATCTTCCTTATCTTTGAAATTTGCGGTATAGCGTGTATCGAAATTCGTCAGATCAACCTTTTTGCCGGGTTTTACCAGCAGGTTTTCATCTTTCCTGAAATTATTATCTGTAGAATTACTGCCCATACAATTTGGAATTTTAATTCTTCAAATATAACATTATTTGTAGAATTTATCGCAGTATCCCCTGATTTTGCCCGCGGCAAATCTGCCTTCTTTATTGATACGGATAATGTAATCCCTGAACACCTCTCCGTTAGAATTATAATTATCGGCTTTCATGATCTGATACAGCGCTATTGCCAGCACATGAATACCTTCGTCACTTTCCTTCCACCTTTTTTTCGCATCGTTTGATACACCAAGGTTTTCATTTATTATCTGGTCAAGTGACTGCACACAATCCTCCTCAAACAGCCCGTCAAGTGTGTTATAGCCCAATGATTTATTATGATTGTTAACTTTGTCCATAACAAACTCATCTTTACTGAATGATTCAATTACTCCCCGCAACTCAGCATCATTTTTGTAATCATACGGCGGGTGCATCATCTCATGCGCTGAAGTACGGATCGTTATTTCAAATGGCCACTGGATAGAGGTCAGGAAACGCATTCCCGTTATTTTAATGCCGTGAGGCCTGTTGTAATACAGCATGTAGACCGTAATAGTATCAGAAGGCAGTTTAAATCCCAGCATTTTTTCGTTTTGAGCTATTACATCGTATTTACCCAGTCCCTGTTTTTCTGCTTCAATTCTTTTAACAATTTTCGGTTTGATGTTCTCACTCCAGTATTCCTTAAATCCATTATCTTTTAGGTATTGGAATATCAGCAGCAATTCTACCTTAACGGAAAGAAATATCTCCCAGCTCTGGTCATCGTAATATGGAGTTTTCATAAAATTCTGTTTCAATTCTGACGGATCATTAACTGCAGCTATCAGGTCATCAGGCTCTTCACCTTCAATTGCTGAAAAATACAGGCACAGCCATGCTGAAATGATTATTTCATTATCAAGCTTAAGTTTTTTGTGGAGCGACGTTACCGCACTTTGTACATTTGCCGGCATTGTATTTTCATATGGATTCGGTTCATTCGGGTAATGTTCCTTATAATAAGCATCCCCTGTTAATATGTTCAAAAAGCAGCACATATCATATTTGAACGATGGTTCAATTTTCCAGTTTGTCATAGATCTTTCATTTGAATGAATTAATTGTGAAAAAAACATAAACAGTACCGCAATTAATATTACGGATAATTTAAATTTCGATTGCATTTTTAATTTCAAGATACAAAGTTAGGGCAAATAAAGTATAGAATATTTTTAACGTATTGGGATATGGGTTACAATTAATATAACAACAGATTTTGATACTGTTGCGGTGTTATCCCCTTAAATTTTTTAAAAATTCGTGTGAAATGACTCTGATCAGCGAAGCCGCACTTGTAGCTGATATCGGCAAGTGTAAACTTGCCGTTGTTGAGATACTCCCCTGCTTTTTCAACCTTCAGCCTCCTCACATATTCACTCATCGAAGAGTGGAAGTACCTGCGAAAATCCCTTGAAATATGAGCAGGATGCACACCGGTTTCATTTGCAAGAAATGTCAGATCAAGTTTTGAGGGTTCTTCAAAACGCAGTATCTCCTCTGTTTTCTTCACCCATTCAGGTCTATTCCCGGATATGAAATTATCTGCAGCCAGTACAGAATTGAATGCTTCCAGTATTCCTGTTTCAAACGCCAGGGCAGTTACACTATCGTTAATAAGATACTCATTATAAAGCTTCGAAAATATCAGCTTGATTTGAAAACTATTTCTGCTGATATTTTTTTCTATGCATTCATAATTTATATTATACTTTTCAAACCAGTTCTGCTGTATTTCCGCATTCAATATCCTGTTCCTGCATGCAAAGGATGAATTGGAGTGTTTTTCGTCAATCCTGTGCAGTACAACAGACCCCGGCAGGCATCTTTTGGTCTCATGCCGTGTTGATTCAATGTAGCTGCCTTCAATTACGTATGCTATGTAAAGATTTTCGTGGGAGTGCAGCGGGAATTCATTATCTTTATTATATAACGTATCTGTGATAAGTATCCCGTCATAATCAACAGATCTTTTTGTGATCCCTAAATAATTTCCGCTTTTTAGAATTTCAGGCAATCTATTTCCTTTCAAGCAGTGCAAGCCTGATGCCAAGCCCGATAAACACACTTGCCGTTATCCATTTAAAAACCCGTGAATTATTCAGCTTCAGCTTAATGAATTTACCAAACCTTCCCGCTGATAAGGCTACCAGAATATTTACAATTGTTCCGTTAAAATTGAAAAGCAGCCCAAGCAGTATAAGCTGAAATGTAATATTACCTTCCGGATTTACAAACTGAGGCAGAAATGCTAAAAAGAATAAGGCTACTTTGGGATTAAAAATATTGGTCACCATTGCCTGCAAAAATACTGAATGCATCTTTACCGGTTTTTTATCTTCATTTAACTTTATCGATTGTTTGCCCAACAGCATTTTAAGCCCTAAATAAACCAGGTATGCCGCGCCCGTGTATTTTATTACCTCATATGCTGCGGGAACAGCCATCAGTAAGGCTGAAAGTCCCAGCGCAACTGCAAGCGTATGAAATATACTGCCTGCTGCAATGCCGAGCGATGATATTACCCCTGACCTGGTAGATTCAGTAACACTCCGTGTAATAACAAACATCATATCCGGACCCGGTGTGATGTTCAGTGTCAATCCCGCTAAAACAAACAATATTAAATTATTCACCTCAGGCACTTCTACTCTCCCAATGTTTTAAGACGTTCAAGTTTTTCTTTATCATTTTCCATAACCCAGCTATCTTTGGATAGCTGTTCGTACGCTCTTTTGAAATACGGCCTGGCATCCTCTGCCCTGCCGAGAGCATGCAGACACTCCGCAATTTCTTCAGCATTGTAGCCATCTTCACAGGAATACATTTCGCTATCTTTACCGCGCAAATCCATTTGCATTTTCAGGGCTTCTTCGGTTCGCCCAAGTGACCTTAAACACCTTGCCACCGACCATTTGGCAATATACAACTGCATTCCTGATTTTCTTTCAGTGTGCCATACCACATTGCGCTCAAAGAGCTCAAGGGCTTTATCAAATTCACCCATATCATGATAGGTCCACCCCGTATTATTATACAGAGCGCCAAGCCAGCCTTTTGCTTTTTCGTCTTCGGTATCTTCGGCCATCTGAATGGCAAGCTCATTCCATTTAAGCGACTCTTCATCCTTATCAACTATACCAAGCATGTGTACCGCATCAATCGCAAGATTATCCTCCTCATATTTATCAGCCTGCATGTATGCAGCAAGGAAAAGCTCTCGGGCTTTATCGTAAACTTTCGATGAATTATACGTCCTGCCCCGCTCCAGCATAAATCTAATTCTCGGAACGATATGCTCTGCGGTAATAAGCTTCATTGCTTTATCGAGTATTTCATGCGCTTCGTCAAACTTTCTTTGCAGACCTCGTGTGCGCGCAAGCTGAGTTAAGAGCTCAATGTAATAAGCGGTATCTTTAGCCTTTTCAGCTTTAGGCAAAAGTTCCCTGAACTTAGCTTCAGTTCCCGCGGGGTCATCGTAATTCCACAGCTTATCAAAATCTCTTTGTTCAGCCATTACTTATTTGATCGCTCCTTCTTTGCCAATAATTCTTCTTAATATTCCCGTCTGCCCGGTGTGATACGCTTCATGGAAAGCAAGGAAAGTTACCATCCGGTACTTTTCATTATCATCCCGCAGGTCAGTTGATTTAAGTTTCTCTTCAAGTATTTGCTGGCCGTCATTATACATTTCAATAAGCTTGCCGAACTGAAAAAATTCAGCGGGTCCGGCAGCCTCTGCTCCGCGGTGATACATTTTCATTTCATCGCCGTAAAGCTTATCAAGTCCAATTAACTCCCTGATATCATCGCGGCTGATTATAATATGCCCCAGCAACCAGTTTATGGAGTTTCCCCCCTGCGTTGGTGTGAGAAGGCTTTCTTCATGCGTAATATCTTTTAAGTTTCGGTTAAGGACCATATGAGAGGACTTTAAAACAATTAAAGTTTCGTAGTTATGCATTAAATATAAAATAAGTTACCTTAAGTTTGAAAATAATTTTTCTATAGTATATTTTGCCCAGCCATGATGCGCTATTTCGCTATCTTCGGGTAAAGCGAATCTATCGAACCATTTGTATTCGCTTATTTCACCTGTGGGCATTATCTCCGGCAGCGCATCGACCTTCTGCCAGTAATGGAAAATCAAATGCCATGAGCCGTCATTGCCAACAAATGATTCTATAAAGCTCAGGCTTAGATTTGCCGTTATATAGCTCATTTGCTCATTCAGTATCCGCCTGGCGGCATCGCTTGGATGCTCGTTGAACTTAACCAGATCATCCGGGATAAACCACCCTTTTTGATGGTCGTACTTGTTTGTTTCTTTGTATTTGCACAATAGCACCTTATTGTTATGAATAAGCGCTATATCTGCAACTAATTTAACTTTTTTATCGTCTGTTGTTATCATAATCTGTAAAATTACGGCTAAGTTTTCGAAGTTGCAACGGATTTTTAACGAGTAATTCTATATGAAAAATTCCTGAAAGAAACAAAACCCCGGTGTTGGTCTTTTGCCCAACAGCAAAGGCATTTTAATGAGTTGTTGGTGACAAAACAAAAATTGAGGTCAAATTACCGTTGCTTTAATCTTCTGATTATCTC
>JABFSP010000319.1 GCA_013140565.1 Ignavibacteria bacterium | reverse complement strand
ACTTCAGGTATATGGATTGGCGCAAAGGTCGGTCCCCAGCGTGAGCTCAGACTTGCTGCTTCATTCTATAATACGCATTATTCACCCGGCAATATTCCCGTAATCGGTCAAGTCCCGCCATCATCAGTCTGCAGTGATCCCTCATGGCGAGGTTACTACGTGCAATTGAGTGACCCGAACTTAATAAATGGCGGAACCAGATATAAATCAGCCGGCGGCAGACAATACACTTTCAATTATGACTCATGGGCATCATGGCCTGTTCAAAAAGGAGCACCCTATGTTGAAGTAAATGGTATTCCCGGCTATCAGCCTGCGTGGAATGGCGATAGACCCGGAATTGGCAACGGAATGACAGCTAGGCCTGAAGAACTCTCTTTCTTTGTTTATATGGATTATACAAATTGCACAAACAATCAGCATGCTTCAGAATTATCCCTGCCTGGTGGAACATTACCAATGGGTGTAGAAATACAACAAATCAATTTTATGTTCAACTGTTTCCCTTTACGTGATATGTATTTTGTGAAATACAGAATAATAAATAAATCTTCTCTTAACTGGGATAGTACATTTATAACAAATGTTAATGATCCTGATATCGGAGAATCTGTAGATGACGCTATTGGATGTGATTCAGTTAGAAATATGGGATTCCAATATAACTTTGATAATGATGATCCCGATTACGGAATGAATCCGCCTGCTTTGGGGATTAGATACCTTCAAAGTTCTGTCATATCTACCGGTAACCAAAATGATACACTAAGATTACCTTATGATACATTAATTGGATTCAAACAAAATGGTTTAACTGCTTTTAATAATTTTGCAGGAAGCGGAAATGAATGTATTTCCGATCCGGACAATGCTGCGTTTGCATTCAATTATATGAGAGGCTTAAACGGATGCGGTGTGCCGTATATTAATTTCGTTACAGGAGTTCCTTCGAGTTTGAGGTATAACGGGAATGCTTGTCTAAGAACCGGCTGGTATGATAGTATTCCGGGTGATTACAGGGGATTCATGAGTTCAGGTCCGGTTACAATGAATTCTGGCGATACGCAAATTGTAGTATTAAGTTACATGATAACCCGTGACGGCGGGAATAATTTCCAGAATGTGTGCGCGCTGCAATCTCTATCAGATTCAGCACTGAAATATTATTACAACGATTTCCGCACGTGCGTGCCTATAGGAATTGAACCGATAAGTACTGAAGTCCCGCAGAAATTTGAATTATTCCAGAATTACCCAAATCCATTTAACCCGCTAACAAAAATAAGATTCAGTATTCCCGCTTTTGTAGAGACGACCCGGCGGGTCGTCTCCCTGAGAATTTACGATGTACTCGGCAAAGAAATTGCCGTGCTGGTAAACCAACAGCTCAAACCCGGTATATACGAAATAAACTGGAATGCTGAAAACATACCAAGCGGCGTGTATTTTTATTCACTCATAACAAATGAATTTACCCAAACAAAAAAGATGGTGGTACTGAAATGAAAAAGATATCTTTACTAATTCTGTTTTTCTCAATTAATGTCTATGCTCAGTCACTTGCACCAGCTCAAAGCATTTTCATGCAAGGCAACAACATCAACGCCGTTTTCAGAACTGACGGCTATTTTAATTATGATAGAGTTACTTTTACTAGCGGAGTGGAAGGATTTATCTGGCCTGTAAATGCTTCGCTAAGACTGACTGCGTTCTTTACATCTGGAATCTGGGTTGGTGCAAAATGCGGACCCCAGCGTGAGCTTAGACTTGCTGCTTCTTTCTATAATACACACTACTCCCCTGGCAATATTCCTGTAATCGGGCAAGTACCTCCACAATCAGTTTGCAGTGATCCTTCATGGCGAGGGTATTATGTTCATTTAAATGATCAATCATTATTTTCCGGGGGTACGAGATATAAAACAGCAGGAGGAAGGCAATACACATTTAATTATGATTCATGGGCAAACTGGCCTGTTCAGAAAGGTGCACCATATGTGGAAATCAACGGAATTCCCGGTTATCAGCCATCCTGGAATGGTGACAGACCCGGTATTGGTAACGGAATGACCGCAAGGCCCGAAGAACTGCTGTATATGGTTTTTATGGATTATACAAACTGCAGTGATACTATTCACAGATCTGAAGTCGGTTTACCCGGTGGTACCCCTCCGATGGCAACTGAAATCCACCAGCTTATATTTAACTTTAATTGCATCCCTTTACGAGATACATATTTTGTAAAATATTTCATAATCAATAAAAGCAATTTATTGTGGGATAGTGTTTATGTTTCTAATGCAAATGATTTTGATATTGGATTTGAAGATTATGATGACCTTTATGGTTGTGACTCCGCCAGAGATATGGGATTTGTTTATAATTTTGATAACAATGATTTAAACGGTTATGGCATTAATCCTCCAGCAGCAGGAGTCAGATTTTTACAGTCCCCCTTAATTCACACAAATAACAACAGTGATACTGCTAAGCTTGCTTATGATACTTTAATAGGGTACAAATTAACCGGTTTGTCAGGATATTTTGGGATAATCAATAGTGCAAATGAATGTTATGGTGATCCTGACAGAGCTGATTTAGCTTATAATATTATGCGTGGTAAAGATGGTTGCGGTGAAAATATGATAAACTGGGTAACAGGATCCCCAACTTCATACAAATATTCAGGTAACGCATGCAGCAGAACAGGATGGTACGATAGTTCTACGGGGGATCAAAGGACAATTGGTAGTATGGGACCATTTACAATGCAATCCGGTGATACACAAATTATAGTACTAAGTTACATGATAACCCGTGATGGCGGGAATAATTTCCAGAATGTGTGCGCGTTGCAATCGTTATCTGATTCAGCGTTAAAGTATTATTACAACGATTTCAGCACATGTGTGCCTATAGGAATTGAACCAATAAGCACTGAAATTCCCCAAAAATATGAGCTATTACAGAATTACCCCAATCCGTTTAACCCGGTAACCAAAATACGATTCAATATTCCCGCTTTTGTAGAGACGACCCGGCGGGTCGTCTCCCTGAGAATTTACGATGTACTCGGCAAGGAAATTGCAGTTCTCGTTAATGAAAATCTCAAACCCGGCATTTATGAAATTGACTGGAATGCCGAAGATATTCCAAGCGGCGTGTATTTTTATTCACTCATTACAAATGAATTTACCCAAACAAAAAAAATGGTGGTGTTGAAATGAAAAAGACGATTATAACATTACTTTTTATTTTATCTCAAACAGCATTATTTTCCCAGGGAGGCTGGGAAATAATTTATTCAGGTGAATATATTTATGGCCCATACTTTAAAGATATTTCATTTTTTAATGAACAGACCGGATGGGTTCTAACACAAACTAATGTTAGAAAAACGACAAATGCCTGCCAAAGCTGGATCACTCATAATATATCACATAACAGCTATAGTTCAATGAATTGTTTTCAATTCCTGAATAAAGATACGGGATGGGTATTTGAGGATAAGTATATTGTTTTCACTTCAAACAGCGGTACTGTCTGGACTACAATTGATACCACCGCATCAGGAGTAAAAGGTATCTGCTTTAAGGACCGTTATAACGGCTGGTATTGCGGCTATAACGGATTGATAAAAAAAACCACTAATGGCGGGTATAACTGGGTTAGTTTGAATTCCGGGACAACTAACAATTTAAATTCGATAGCTTTTGCAGATAATGAATTTGGAGTTTGCGGAGGTGATTGGGGCACGATTCTGTGGACAACTAACGGAGGTATTAACTGGAATCAATTTACTGATATATATATGGGATTCTTTACGAATGTAAAATTTTTCAGCAACCAGACTTGCATTGTTACAGGTACCGGTGGAGTAATATACAGGACAACAAACCGTGGCACAAACTGGCTGCAGCATTTTACCAACTTTTCTATACTAAACACAATAGAATTAAATTCAGAAGGTTCCTGTTATATTTTCGGAACACCTTTTGCATTTCTAAAATCAACAAATTACGGAAACAACTGGAATCAAAATACGGCAAATGAACTTTTTTCCCAGGTGAATTCCGCATCAATTACTCCGGCCAATACATTTTGGTGCACTGCTGATAGCGGTTTTATTTTAAGGTCCACAAACGACGGAAGTAACTGGAATGTTGCATACAGGGAGTATCTCACAAAAGAAAATCTCAAATCAGTTTATTTTATCGATCAGTCAACCGGATTTGCTGCAGGAACGCACGGAATTCTGCTTAAAACAACAAACAGCGGTGTTAACTGGGGATATCAGAATTTTGGTGCAGGAAAATCGCTGAATACAATAAAGTTCGTTAACAGCATTACAGGATTTATCGGAGGTTCACAGGGTTATTTGGGGGTTGTTCTTAAAACAACTGACTCGGGCAACAATTGGCAGCAGGTTTATCTTGATTCTTCTCAGATTTATTCAATTCATTTTATAAATCCAAACACCGGATGGTGCGCAGGCAATTTCGGAGCTATTATAAAAACCACTAATGCAGGAAATTCATGGGTAAAAACCGTAATTACAACAACCCCTCCAATGAGTTATATATATGTAAATGATATATTTTATATCAATGAAAATACGGGTTTTATAGGCGGCAACGGAATGTTCAAAACAATAAACGGCGGATTAAATTGGTACAGGGTTTCAATTTTTACGATTATGTCTCTGCAATTTGTTGGCAATACCGGCTTTGCGCTCAGCTCAACTTCAGGAAATTTTATGAAGTCAACCAATTTAGGCGAAAATTGGATCACTTATGCGGTAGAAGGAAGCAACAGGAAAGATCTATTTTTCATAAATTCTGAAACCGGCTGGTTAAACACTTCTAACATTATCAGAAAAACTACCAATGGTGGATTAAACTGGTTAGCTCAAAATACAAACAGCAATTCGATTCCCGCAAACTCGATATTTTTTATAGATGAAAACCACGGCTGGGTTGTGGGTGATTACGGCGGAATTATGCGAACAACAAACGGAGGAATAGGTATAACTTCTATTTCATCGGAGATACCGCGATCTTATACACTATTTCAGAATTATCCAAACCCGTTTAATCCTGTAACAAGAATAAGATTCAGTATTCCTGCTTTTGCAGAGACCACCCGGCGGGTCGTCTCTCTGAAGATTTACGATATACTTGGCAAAGAAATTGCCGTGCTTGTTAACGAAAACCTCAATCCCGGCACTTATGAAGTCGGGTGGAATGCTTCGAATTTCTCAAGCGGCATTTATTTTTATTCACTTTTTACTGATAATAATAAACAGACCCGAAAGATGGTGGTAGTAAAATGAAAACTTTAATATTAGTCTTACTTTTCTTCACTTTAAACATTAATTCTCAGAGTCTAGCACCTGTACAAAATATTTTTATGCAGGGCAATAACATTAATGCAGTTTTCAGAACCGACGGCTATTTTAATTATGATAAGGTTACTTTTTCCAGCGGTGTGGCAGGCTTTGTTTGGCCCGCAACCTCCCCGCAAAGGTTAACAGCTATGTTTACATCCGGTATTTGGATAGGCGGAAAAACAGGACCACAACGTGAACTTAGACTTGCTGCGGCAATGTTTAATTCACATTATTCTCCGGGTAATATACCGGTTATAGGGCAGGTACCGCCAACATCGGTCTGCAGTGACCCCTCCTGGCGCGGTTATTATGTACATTTAAACGATCCATCTCTCTTCAACGGAGGAACACGCTATAAAATGGCCGGAGGCAGGCAGTATACGTTTAACTTTGATTCATGGGCTGCATGGCCGGTACAAAAGGGTGCGCCGTTTGTTGAAGTAAATGGTATACCCGGATACCAGCCTTCCTGGAACGGTGACAGACCGGGAATTGGAAACGGTATGACCGCAAGACCGGAAGAGCTGCTGTTTACGGTCTATATGGATTACACAAATTGCACAGATTCAGTTCATTCAAGTGAACTTAGTTTACCCGGTGGAACATTACCATTAGGGGTAGAAATACATCAATTGGCTTTTATGTTTAACTGTTTTCCATTAAGGGATATGTATTTTGTTAAATATCTTATTCTTAACAAGAATTCAATGCAATGGGATAGTCTATATGTTTCAAATGTTAATGATCCTGATCTTGGTGATGCAATTGACGATGCTTATGGATGTGATACTTCAAAAAACTTAGGTTTTACATACAATTATGATAATAATGACCCTGATTACGGAGCAAATCCACCGGCAGTTGGTATCAGATTACTTCAAACGCCTTTGATTCACACATCAAATAACATAGATACAGCAAGACTTCCATATGATACGCTAATTGGTTACAAAATGACAGGTATGTCCGGTTTTAATGGATTTGTCGGGGGAGGAAATGAGTGTACAGGTGACCCTGACCAGGCAATCAATGCCTACAATTTTATGAGCGGAAAAGATGGTTGCGGCAATCAGCTGATAAATTGGGTCACTGCGCAACCAACGAAATTCAAATACTCAGGTAATTCATGTACAAGAACGGGATGGTATGATAGCTTGCCCGGAGATAAGAGAATGATTGAAAACATGGGTCCTTTTACAATGCAATCAGGTGATACGCAAATTGTAGTATTAAGTTACATGATAACCCGTGATGGCGGCAATAATTTCCAGAATGTTTGCGCGCTTCAGTCGCTATCAGACTCAGCCTTGAAATATTATTACAACGATTTCCGCACTTGCGTGCCAATTGGCATTGAGCCAATTAGCACTGAAATTCCTCAAAGATTTGAGCTGTATCAAAATTACCCAAATCCGTTCAACCCCGTAACCAAAATACGATTCACTATTCCCGCTTTTGCAGAGACGACGCGGCGGGTCGTTTCCCTGAGAATTTATGATGTACTAGGCAAAGAAATTGCAATACTTGTTAACGAAAATCTCAAACCCGGCATTTACGAAATCGACTGGAACGCTGAAAATATTCCAAGCGGTGTGTATTTTTATTCACTCATAACAAATGAATTTACCCAAACAAAAAAGATGGTGGTGTTAAAATGAAAACTTTGTATTTACTTTTTATGCTCTTCATTTCTTCAAATATTTTCGCGCAAAGCGGCTGGCAAATTGTATATCCCGGCAACAGCACAACCGGCCAATATTTTAAAGACATTACTTTTTTTAATAGCCAGACCGGCTGGGTGCTTGGTCATAATAATGTTACAAAAACAACCAATGCCGGGGTTAACTGGAACATGCATATAATTGTCCATCAATATAACCAGTTGACTTGTTTTTACTTTTACAACCAGGATATTGGCTGGGTTGGTGAAAACAATTATCTGAATTTTACATCCAATTCGGGGGCAAACTGGAGTGTAATAAATACTTCCATTTCAAATCCGCGGGGGTTGTATTTCAGGGATCTTTTGACGGGTTGGGTGTGCGGTGACTCAGGTATGATAAAAAGAACAACCAACAGCGGAGTAAACTGGGTATCTATGCCATCGGGCACAAGTGTCAATCTCAGGGCAATTGCTTTTGCAGATGATAACACAGGTATATGTGCCGGCGACTGGGGAATGATCTTATCCACAACCAATGGCGGCATGAACTGGAATTCATTTTATGACAACTACCTTGGTTTTTATTCACACGTAAAATTTAAGAACAGCCAGACCGGTTTCGTTTCAGGTACAGGCGGCAATATCTACCGGACCACGAACAGCGGTGCTAACTGGAGCCCGTTCTATGTTAATTCATTCCTTGTTTCTGGAATTCATTTTACACAAAACGGCACTGCTTATGCATTCGGCTCACCTGGTACAATTTACCGCTCAACAAATACGGGAATCACATGGGAACAGATCCCCGCCAATGGCCTGTTTTCGCAGGTAAATGCGGCATCAATTACAAGCGATGATAACTTTTGGGTGGCAGCTGATAGTGTTCTCATTTATAATTCTACCAATCTTGGCAGCAGCTGGAACGTGATTTACAGGGAGTATCTTACCAAAGAACATCTGAATTCAGTTCATTTTACAAACCAGCTGACCGGGTTTGCATGCGGAGAAAAAGGGATATTACTAAGCTCGACAAATGGCGGAATTAATTGGCTGGTTTCAAATATGGGCACAAATTATTCTTTACAAGATATTCAGTTTGTTAACGAACAAACCGGTTTTATAGGCGGGTGGGACCTTAATCCTAACGGTGTCATATTACGGACTTCAAAT
>JABFSP010000010.1 GCA_013140565.1 Ignavibacteria bacterium | reverse complement strand
AAATTCACCATTGGGTCCCCGCATTACAGCAAATTTGGTACCTAAAATCACATCATCCCACCTGCCTTTAAATGCTTTTCCTAACAGCCTTTCATTCGCTCCCCAACCATACATATCAGCTGTATCTAAAAAATTGACCCCTAAGTCAATGGCTTTATTCAGTGTATTTATGGATTCTTTTTCATCAGATGCTCCATAAAACTCTGACATACCCATACAACCAAAACCAATTCTGTTAACTTTTAGTGTACTGTGTCCTAATGTTGTTGTTTGCTTCATTTTACCCGTGTTTTAAAATTTTCAATACAAAGTTACAGAATTAAGGTTGTTAATATACAACCATAATCAAACGGGAAATGACCAATTTCAAAGATTGGTTTACGATTTATGCGATTTTCGGAATGTGTTTGGAGAAAGTTGGGTGTTTTTCTTAAAAAATCTGCTAAAATGAGTAGGCTCACTAAAGCCTAACTGAAAGGCGATTTCTTTTGAAGAGTAAGATGAATTGATTAAAAGAGATTTAGCAATGGAGAGGGTTCGTTTCGAGATCCAATCAGACACTGTTCTTCCTGTTTTACTTTTTATTACTGAGTTCAGATAATTTGGGTGCAAATTCAATTTTTTGGCAAAATATTGTACCTGCAATTTGTCATCATTATGATTACTTCTTAAAATTTCCTTAAACTCTGTTTCTAAAAGCCCTTTGAATGATTTAACAATTTGAGAATTCCTGTTACCTTCTTCTATTGGATTGTAGGTTGTCCAAAATCTTTCTTTTATTTTGAGCAGTATCACCATAAAAAGATTTCCAAGAATTTTGTTTTTGTACTCAGATTCCTTTTTAAATTCTTTTAAAATTTGGCTGTACAAAGTTTCAAATTCTTCAAGATCATTTTGTAATAGTTTTTTGGGTGGAACTATTTCAGCCAATAAAAATGGAAATTCTCCGTAAATTTCGGGGTGGACGTTTTCCCGCAGGAACTTTTCGGATAAAGGTTATAATGTAAGCATCCTTTGATTCTTTAAGTTCATAAGATTTTATGTGTCCCGGATTCGTAAAATAAATGGTGTGAGAATCGAAAGAGAATTTGTTGTCATCAAGAAAATAAACTCCGGACCCTTCTATTGTCAAAATGAACGAGAAATAATCTGCCTGTAAAATTGGTGATTTAAATGGAATTTGCGGGTGAATATCCGGAATGGAAAGAATGGCAAAATCTATTTCATGGTCAAAAGGCAAGCCAAGTGTTTTATATAAATCCGATATTTTATGATGATCAACTATTTCCATTCAATCTGTGTTTTCACATTCTTACCAACAAGTTTTTTGTCTATTGTTTTTATGAGGGTTTGGTTATGCAAGGTCGGCAATTAAACTTACTGCTAAAGTCCAAATTTACGAATTGCGTTAATTTTATACTATGAAAATTTTCCACTACTTATTTCTTTAATAAAAAAATAAGATATTTCAGTCAACTCAATTTGATCAACATTGCAGATAAGTATAACCCCACCCCGAAAGCAGCATGATTCAGCAGGCTGCGGAGCCTTGCCTGCGAGGGATTTGGGGTTTTTGATGCGGCAAAACCGAAGCCAAACGCCGGCTGCATAATGAAAAATGGTGCCGCAACTGATACAATCCCGAATAACATCGCCGGGATTATTGTAGGATCCAGAAACCAACCCTCGCCTGCTATTAAAACGAAAATTGCAGCGAGGGTGATACCTATCATGTAGTGGGCAATCCATCCGGCTAAACACTCTCCCCTTTTTTCCGGGGCTTTAATTATATTTTGGTGTCTAAAAATTCCCTGAGGCATATTAAGCAGCCACCTACCAACTACGCAGATGTTTGAGGGAGGTATTTTAAATAAAAGCTTCAAAAGCTGAGCCCAAAGATCAAATGTTATTGTAGCTCCGATGCCGATAATAATAGTTTTTACAATTAACATATCAATCATTGCTTCTGAGTATCTTCTCCATTTTCCTGCCTTTGGCAAGTTCATCAACAAGTTTATCCATATATCTTGCTTTCTGTGTTAAAGGATTTTCGATCTCCTCAATGCGGTACCCGCAGATAACTCCCGTAATTAAATGAGCATTTCGATTCAGCTTAGCCCGCTTAAAGAATTCCTCAAAAGTAACTTTTTCCTTTATAAGTTTCTGCAGCTTTTTATTATCAAATCCTGTCAGCCACTCAATGACCTCATGTAATTCTTTCTTTGTCCTGCCCTTGCTTTCTACTTTGGTAACATAATGCGGATAGACTGAAGCAAAGCTCATTTTTGCAATACGTTCGTCGTGTTTTGCGGTAGTATTCATACTTTATTTTTGCTTTAGATCTTTATTCATAAAATTTACCACGTTTTTAAGATTTGCGGTTTACTTTTTTAATCTGGTTTGGTTAATTTAATGTCCATAAAATGAGACCAGTTTTTGCCATTTGTCAACTGTTCCCAAATACCGGAAAATTCTTTATCTTCTTTTTTAAATCCTCCGGTAAACTTTAAACTTTCTCCAAGAAATATCCAAACTCCTTTTTCGTAAGTAGCTATCATATAACCTGAATTGCCTTTGTTGTCATAGTGCTGCATCGTGTATTTTCCGTTCAGTTTGTCAAAGCCAATCACTTCAAAAGTTTCATTTTTATCATCACCTACTAATACATCCACCTTATGTAATAAAAAGTATTCTCCGGGCAACCATTCATAATTATCTGTTCCAGTGATTTTCACTTCAGGTGTCGCATTTGTTGCAGAAATTTTCCCTTCAGTATTCCAGCGGCCAACAAATCTGCTTAATTGCTCGTGTTCATCTGTTATTTTTTCTTCTTTCGTCATACTATGTTTTTTTAGTTAGCCTCAACCCTATATCTTACAGCCTCTTCCAGTATATCAATATTTATATCTTTCAGTGCCTTGAACTTAATGCAATATCCGCTCACACTTGCCTTGCCGAGTTTTATCCCGAATGTTTTGGCTAAGTATGTCTTATCACTGATGCCCATGATATAGATAGAGATACCTGTTGTGTTAGCACTTAAGCCAATTTGATAAAACTCTCTTGTTTTTCCATCAGCATATTTTATGGTTTGTAGTCCATACCCAATGTTTGGATTGGATACAATTTTACCTTCACTGTTTTTACCATCAAGAAACCATAATTTACATTTTGGCATTATTTTTAAAATTCTGCTATTCAGCTCCTGCATGTCGCTGCGTTTTGGTTCAGACTGGCTCGAAATATAATCTTTGATCTGTTCTTTTACGTTCATTTATGATATAGAATTAATGGTTTTCACTTTGCTTTTTCAAATCCAGCTTCATTACTATCCTTCTGTTTCAAGTTGGCATCTCATCCATAGAGTTGCCGCTTAAGTAAAATATACTAATTTCGAAATTTTTTTACTATGAAATATCTCTTCTAACATTCTCCTTTAAATCAGTTCACCGGATTGAATTGAAATTCCCTATTATAAAGAACAAATTCCTCTTATACTTGCAATAATTCATTAAACCAAACTTCAAAAGTCTTAACTTCTTTTGAAGTTTTATCATTAAACACATAATATCATGGATCTAAAGAACGCAAAAGTACTTGTCACTGGCGGCAGCATGGGTATCGGTTACGCCGCAGCAAAAATATTGATCGATGCAGGCGCAAAGGTAGTAATTTGCGGCCGAGATGCCAAACGACTCGAAACTGCCGCCAAAGAGCTTGGCGCAATTCCAATTCTAGCCGATGTTGCAAAGGAAAACGATGTAATTACTCTTGTTGCAAAAACAATTGAAGCGCTGGATGGATATAATGTTCTTATTAATAACGCGGCTTATGGATATTTCAGTCCGTTAACCGGAATTGATACGGCAAAATTTAACGAAGTATTGATGACAAACATAACCGGTACAATGTTATGCGGCAGGGAGTCAGCCAGGTATTTTACAGAAAAAAGCTATGGTAACATTGTAAACATTGCATCAAGCGCCGGTACAGGCGGATTCGCAAACGGCTCACCCTACTGCGCCACAAAATTCGCCCTAAGGGGAATGAATGAATGCTGGCGCGCTGAATTAAGGAAACATAACATACGCGTGATGCTTGTTAATCCAAGTGAGGTGCAGACAAATTTCGGCATAAATGCCGGCGGCAAGCCGCGTGATTTTAATCCGACCAAACTTGAAGGAGCACATATTGCCCACTTGATAAAAGCCATGCTTGAAATGGACGATAAGGGCTTTATCCCGGAAGCAGGAGTGTGGGCAACAAACCCTGTAAACTAGAGTCATACAACAGCAATAATTTATAAAGTACATGGAAAAACTGTTCAAACATCTTTCTAAGGAAGAAATCCAGAAATTCGAAAAATTTATAAGCTCGCCTTATTTTAACAACAGCACAAAAGTAACCGAACTGTTCGCATTGATGAAGATTGCCGGGCAGGAAAAATTACATAAACAAAGACTTTTTTCTTCACTGTACCCCGGCGAAAAGTATAATGACTCCAGGATGAGGAAAATTCTTTCGGACCTGAATAAAATTTTTGAAAAGTTTTTAGGGTATTGCGGCATCGAAAAATGGGACCCGCTTTCAGTTAATACCCAGATGCTTGAATTAATGCAGGAAAAAGGAATGTCAGATGAATTTTCAGCAGCTTACAGGCAGTTAAGCAAAAAAATGGCATCAGAGTACTTCAAGGAAGACCCCTATTACAGAAGTTTTTCCAGGATAGAGTTGCTACACTATTATGCTGGATACAACAAACTGAAGAAACCTTCTCCCGGTGGACTTGAAAAGGCTTCTTTTTACATGGACCTTCAGTTTGTGTATATCAAACTGAACTTAATGAGGGATATAATGCTGCATAATATATTAAACAAAGAAAAATACAGACGCAAAATTGAATTTCATGATGAAGTTATGAATTTTGTAAAGGAAAATCTGAATTTGATCATTAAGGAGCATCCGAACCTGTACATTATTTACCTTACCGTTATGGCAACCGCGGATGAATCCGACCCCTCTTATATTAACGATCTCTCGGCATTTATCAAAACCAATGAGAAGAAATTTGATAAAAGCAGGTTAGGCTTTTACTATACTTATTTAACATCTTATTACTGGACGAAGATACATAATGGGGAAAGAAGCTACTATACCAAACTGATGGAAATATACAGGCATATGGATCGCAAAGGAATTATAAAAAGTGAAAGATATATTCCCCATACCATTTTTAACGGTATTGTGATAGCAGCAATAGCTGTACAAGATGACCACTGGCTTGAAAAGTTCATTGAAAAGTATAAAGGTGATATTGAGCCGGAATACTATAATGATGTTTATAATTTAAGCCTCGCAAAGCTACTTTTTTACAGGAGGAATTACGATCTCTCTTTAAAATATCTGAATATTGTTGAATATAAAGATCCCAATTATTTCATAAATGCCAAGACCATCCTTTTAAAAACATTATATGAAATGGGTGACATCGAAGGTATCAGCTATACTTTAGACAGTCTTAAACACTATATATACAGGAACAATACACTTATTGACCTTCAGGTTCATAATATTAAAATGGTGATCAAGTATTTTAAATACCTGGTTAAGCTGAAAAATAAAGATACTGTTGCACTCCAAAAATTCCTGGAAATACTGAACAGGGAGAAAACTTTTGTACCTGAAAAAAACTGGCTCACCGAAAAAATTTCGGAATTAAACAGCATTCAACTGGCTTAATCCAGCGTATTGCTTAATCCAGCGTATTGCTTAATCCAGCGTACTGCTTAGTCCAGCGTACTGCTTAGTCCAGCGTACTGCTTAGTCCAGCGTACTGCTTAGTCCAGCGTACTGCTTAGTCCAGCGTACTGCTTAGTCCAGTAACCTGAAATTAAGCTTGTAAACTATATATTTAGTCTTCCTGGCAGTGTTTGGACTTAGTTTTCTCTGGTGTCCCTTCGTTCTTCGTATTGCCCCTTTAATATCCTTAATATCATTAAACAAAGTTGGCTGTCCGTTCGGAACAAAAAGCCTGCCGGAAATTTCACTGTAAGCCAGTGTCTGCTCAGTATCATCCAATATTTTAATCGCTACGAATTTTGTGAATTTATTTTTCATGGTTTTATTTATTCAAGGTTTGAAATTTTTTTAATTACCTAAACCCAGAAGCCTTTAAGGTTTTTTTTGCAGTAAACTGCACGGCTGCTGTTTTAGGTATAATTTTTTTAAAGTTTTCTAAACCATGCAGCCATTAAGGTTTTTATGCAGTAAACTGCACGGCTGCTGATTTAGAACATCATTGCTTAAGGTGGCTGACTTATTAATTTAGTTTTATTAAATTATTATTACTATTTTTGCCGGTAATACTGTACTACATTCTCTGTCATCCGGCTTTGCGCATCTAAAATACAGCTGAAGATATTTAAAAGCAGACAAGGAGAGCCCCGGAATTTATTCCTGGTGCTTAAATAGAACGTTGGTAGCGGTCTTAAAATCCGGGTCTGCTTTTTTACATTACTTTATCAATGTCATTTTATTGATTTTTTCATACCTGTTGTTACCGCTTACTGCCGTAAGCTTATATATATACATTCCGCTAGCAAGCTTACTTCCATCAAAACGTTCACTATAGCTCCCTGCGTTCTGCTGCCCGTTAATCAGTTCAGCTACTTCCCTGCCAAGTATATCATACACTTTAAGTGTAACAAAGCTCTGTTCAGGGATACTGTATGTTATCATAGTAACAGGATTAAACGGGTTTGGGTAATTCTGCCGGAGCCCAAAATTCAGGTTTTCAGTCTTCTGTTTAACATTTGATGACGTAAATCCCGGTCTATCCAGGTTTTGCTCAATATTATATATTATATTACCAACAGAATCATATTTGATGATCGCAAAAGCAGAAACATCTTCACTCCATCCACTCCCGAAAGTCACAACGCTGCTATCATGTAATATGTATGAATCTGTTGAAAATTCTGTACAGTACTGCCAATCTGCATTTCGGGAAACATCAGGTTCATAATAATTTGACCATATCTCCAGAATATCGGGACTCATTTCAGTGAACTTTTTGGTCACAAAAAGGTTAGTAGAGCTGAACTGGCTGTAACCGGAAATTGCATAAGTATTTCCATATCTGAAAACTGATGATGCCCTGTCATTGCCGCCCAGTGGGTCACCATATGTAATAGCTCCCCACATAATATTACCGTTTTCTTTATCAAACTTCAGTGTTCCAAAATCATCATTCGTGTTGTTCCTAAAGTAACCTGTAACCACTAAATTACCTGAATTATCACTTGTAATACCTGTTCCTATATCATCATACGGGTATCCTCCCCAGTTTGTATGCCATTCCACGATATTCTCGTTACCGGCAGGATTTCTGTCAAAATGAGCAATGAAATAGTTTTTATCCCACGATCTGCCTACAATTCTATCCAGAATGCCCGATATAGCCATTTTGGAAACTGTGGGGGGAATGGTATTATCAGCTAACTCTGATATAATAAATGAAGTAGGGATCTCTGTGCTGCCCGGCAGCTCTACTATAGTGGGCACGGCAACAGGGTTACTCATTAAATAAGTAACAAGCATAACGTCCTTTGTCGGAACCGAGCCGCTGAGTCCGGATACCGGTTCATCCTTGTACCCCATTACATAAACGTGAGCATTATCAACAAGTATATCTGTAGCTACTTCGTTCCCCGGAATTTCATATTTTCTATCCCATATCATAACGCCAGCAGAGTTATATTTTAGCGTGATATAATCAGTAGTCAGGTCAAAATTCGAAACATATCCGCAAACATAAATATTTTCATCGGCATCAATAGTGATTCCATAAGTTTTATCATCTCCAAATGAGCTACCGTACTCTCTGTGCCAGACTAAGAAACCTCCTAAGCCATCATCCTGATATTTCAATATTTGGATATCATAATTACCTGAAGTACTGTTATAAAAGTAACCCGCAGTATATACAATTGAACCGGTATTATTTGCAACAATGTCCATTCCTTTAGATGTACCATCATTTAAATATGTCATATACATTAATTGATAACCCAATGAATTGTATTTCCATATTGCAAAGTTATTATCTACTTCTCCCGTCACATAAAGATTCTCATCCCCATCTAAATAAGTCTCAAATGGATATGACTCAGGAAATTGAGAATAAGCTTTTAAAGAAATAAATAAGAATAATACTATTATTGATATTTTATAC
>JABFSP010000119.1 GCA_013140565.1 Ignavibacteria bacterium | reverse complement strand
CTACTAATAGATATAACCGGTTGGGCAGGCTCTGTTTGTGTATTGGCAGCGTATGGCTTACTAAGCATTCATAAAATTACAGCACGCTCAAAACTTTACCAGACACTGAATATTTTTGGCAGTCTTTGCCTGATAATTAACACCCTGTTTTACAGCGCATATCCCTCAACATTTGTAAATATTGTTTGGCTCATAATTGCTATATTTGCAATAATCAATATTTACAGATCAGCCTCAAAGAAAAATGCCAACTGAACTTCCCGGAAAAGATAAATTAGACCTCATCGCGGATAATCTGAAGCCGTATATCCACAGAACACCCGTTATGACATCACGGCTTATTAATGAAATGACAGGCTCCGAAATATCCTTTAAGTGCGAAAATTTCCAGAAAACAGGGTCATTTAAAATACGCGGAGCTATGAATGCAGTACTTTCATTAAGCAATGAAGAAAAAGCAAAAGGAGTCGTAACGCATTCATCAGGTAACTTTGCACAGGCACTGGCATATGCGGCTAAACAGGCTGGCATTAACGCGAAAATTGTAATGCCTGAAACAGTAGTACTGGCGAAGCGGGATGCTGTTCTTGGCTACGGCGCCGAAATAATTTATTCCGGCAGCAAGCCTGCCGATAGAGAAATAAAATGCGAAGAAGTACGCAACGAGACTGGCGCTACATTCATACATCCTTCAAACGATTTAAATGTAATTAAGGGTCACAGCTCATGTGCTATTGAATTATTTCGTGATACTGAAACGCTTGATGCGGTATTCACGCCCGTTGGCGGCGGTGGTTTGATAAGCGGCATAGCGCTGGGGTTTAAAAATTTCAGTCCGCAAACAAAAATGTATGGCGGCGAGCCCGCAGGTGCTGATGATGCGTACCAAAGTATGAAAGCAGGAAAGATAATTCCCGTCAGCAATCCGGATACTATCGCAGATGGACTCAGGACCTCACTTGGAGATATTACTTTCCCGATAAT
This sequence comes from Ignavibacteria bacterium, assembly GCA_013140565.1. Lineage (GTDB taxonomy): Bacteria > Bacteroidota > Ignavibacteria > Tepidaquicellales > OLB5 > OLB5. The sequence continues at coordinate 7,259 of JABFSP010000119.1, read as the reverse complement.
AAAGGAATTTGTTACGGAAATATTCACGGTAATAGAAGATGAAATAATAAGTGCCATGCGTATAGTCTGGGAAAGGATGAAGATAATAATTGAACCCTCAAGCGCGGTGGCTTTTGCGGCATTGTTAAAAAATTCAGCAGGTTTTAAGAATAAAAAAGTCGGTATTATTGTATCAGGCGGCAATGTGGATCTGGGTCACTTGCCATTTTAACCAACATAAATTTTACTACTATGAAAGCAGAGATAAAATTCGTTAAAACAAAGGATTTCATCAAAACAACTGCTTCAGGGCAGCTTAGTTTGGAGCAGAGCAAAAAAGTTCTCAAAGAAATTGCACGGCTGAATACTCCCGATGACCTGCATGATATGCTTGTTGATATTCGTGATACTCTTCCCGGGCTCTCTCTTTCAGATATATATGAACTTGTAACTGAAGTTGGCAATCACCGTCAGGCTTTCAGAAAAAAGATAGCTATACTGCTTGGCGCGCAGCATGATATTGATAAAGCCCGTTTCCTTGAAATGTGCGCATCAAACAGGGGGTATAACGTAAACGCATTCGATGATTTTGAAGAAGCTGTTAACTGGCTTATGTGCGAAGATGAAAATTAACAAAACAGTATGAAAGCAAAATTAACCGGAACTTCATCAATCCTGATCGTAAAAGATGTAACCATCTCTGCTGAATATTACAGGGATAAACTCGGGTTTAATATAGTCGAACTCCAAAACAAGCCAAACGGTTTTGCAATGGTAAAAAGGAACGAGTTTATTCTGATGTTCGTAAACGCTCCTCCTGAGAAGATCACTCCTAACTGGAAAATAGTTGATAAAACCAGCAATGTTTATTTTTGGGTAGATGATGCTGAGACGCTTTATAAAGAATTTATTGATAACGGTGCTGATATAGATTACTCGCTGTACAATACTCCGTACGGGATGAAGGAATTCGGGATAAGCGACCCGGATGAATATGATATTTCATTTGGAGAAATATTAAAGTGACGGAAAACAATTTTAATTTATCTGAATTTCAACATTCTGTTTACTTACAATCACACCTGAGTGAAGTATATCATTATGTTGCTTCTGCTGATGGTATTTGCCAGTGGTTTATGGGCAAAGCTGAATATATGGATTCAAATGGGAATATCCTGAATGCGGCAGACTCTGCCCGTAAAGAGGATACTTTCAATTGGCACTGGCTTAAAAAAGATCTTAATATTAAAGGAAGTGTGCTTGAAGCAATAAATAATGAACTGTTTTCCTTTACTTTCGGTCCGGCATTTGAAGTCACCATTACAATTAAAGAACATGAGGGGCGAACATTATTGACTCTGCACCAGAAGTATTCTGCCGGCGCAGAAAAGAATGATTTCGCTCATATAAACTGCTGCGCGTGCTGGGTATTTTTTTTAACCAATCTCAAATCTTTGCTTGAGCATGGCATTGATCTCCGCGAAATCCTTATTGATGATGAATCACTGGTTAACAGGTAAAAAAAACAGGGAGGCACTACCCTCCCTGCTGATCAACTAACCCCCTAACTTGTAAAGGTAAACTCTGTTGAAAAAATTATGAGATACAATTCTCTTCAGTATTATTAATACTGCTTCTTCACAGAAAATTTTTCAACCTGGTTCTTTACAGCGGGGAGAGTTCTCAGATATTCATAAATTGCGCCAAGGTCTTCTTCGGTCATGCCTGCATAAACTGTCCATGGCATAATTGTCTGGAATTCACCCGGTTTGTACGGAGTGTTGCCGTATGCGGGGTCACTGCACTGCTTAAACCTTTTAATGAACTGCTCTTTTGTCCACAAGCCAAGCCCAGTTTCGTTATCGGGAGTAAGATTAGCCGTTCTTACAACAGTGTTTCCGGGAAGATCGATCTCAATTCCGCCTGAAAACTCTTTACCCGGGATAGGAGCACCGTCTTTTGAAGGAGTATGACAATCAGTACATGACGCACCTTTAACCATATACTCACCATACGCAATGATATTCTTTTTATCAGGTTTTTGCGTAAAAGCATTCTTTTCGGGGATAGTTTTCATTATCAGGCTCATCGGAAAATTAGCTTTACTTTTTGGCGGATCATGCTGAATTGAAGGAAGTGTTCTGATATATGCTATTACAGAATAAATATCTTCCCTGTCCATTTTTCCGTAAACGGGATATGGCATTATCGGGAAAAGTACTGAACCATCTTTGCTGATACCTTCTGTTATTGCGCGAACAAGCTCGCCGTCTGTCCAGTTACCAACACCGTAAGGTGTTATGTTCTTTGAATAGAACGTTCCTGGAAGCCCCATCTCTTCATCAAACTTCTCTCCGCCCATACCTTCGGTGCCGGGTTTAACGGGAGCTGAAAGTTTTGAAAAATCACGGGTTGAGTGGCAATCAACACATGCGGCAGCGTGATTGAAAATATATTTCCCGCGCTCAAGTCTGGCAGGTGTTACTTCAATCTTAATTTCCTCTACTGCTATTTGTTTCGGGAACTGCTGGTTAAAATACACATACCCTGATACCCCGAGAACTACTATCAGTCCAAGGAATATGAACACTATTTTTTTGAATTTTTTCATTTTTATTGTTTGTTTAAGTTTTTTAGTTAGTTGATTAGTTTGAAATTCTATTTTATTAAGATCATTTTCTTCGTTTCACTGAAGCTAAGTCCTTCATCGCCTGTTACATCAAGTCTGTAAAAGTATACACCCGAAGAAATTCCAATTCCATCAAAGCTCATTTCATAATTACCGGCGTTCATATTGCCATTTGCAAGCTCTGTAACCATTCTGCCGGTTACATCAAACACTGTAAGTTTTACGTTCCCCTTTTCAGGAATTGAAAACTTTATGTTAGTATTCGGATTGAACGGATTTGGAAAATTCTGCTCAAGGCTGAACTTTGAAGGCACGCCGGTATTATTATTACCGGTTGATGTCATATTCAGTCCGTACTTTAAGATAGTGCCGTATTGCCCTGCGGCTATAATGTTATAACCTAAAGCCGCTTTCATTCTCCTTATCGGATTTACTGTAATTCTTGGTTCTGCTGTCCAGTTCAATCCTGCATTGGTTGTTTTATAAACCATACCCTCATCGGTTGAAGTATAACCTGTTGTGCTGTTCAGGAATGTTAAGGAATTGTGGGAATAGAAACCGATCTGCTGCGCCTGCCAGTTACTGCCGCCATTGGTGGTTCTGAATACCATACCGAAATCATTTGCGGTAAATCCTGTATTAGCATCAACAAATTGAATATCGTTAACTGATGATGTTACGCTTGTTACCTGAGACCAGTTTAAACCTCCGTTAACTGTACGGAATAATTTCTGGTTCATGCCGCCTGCAAAACCTGTTGATTCGTCAAGGAAGTAAACACATTCAAATGAGTGACTGGTACCTGTGTTGATGGGTGTCCAGTTCAAACCCGCATTTGTGGTTTTGCTGACTACCCCCATATCACCTGTTACAAATCCTGTGGTTGAGTTTATGAACTGCGCGCCGTAAAGATCGGATGTTGTACCCGGATCAACAGTCGTCCAGTTCAGGCCGCCGTTGGTAGTTCGTTTCATATTGGGAGTAGAGCCAATTATAATGCCCGTGTTCGCGTCGCCAAATGCAATGTTATTTGTGAAGCTCATATTCACAGGTATCGCAAATAGGCTCCAGCTATTACCGCCATCATTTGATTTATAAACTATCCTGTCTTCTGCTACCATGTAAGTAACTAATGGGGTCGCGATTGAAAGTCCGCTGATATTTGTGACCACGTTATTAACCACAGTGCTCCAGCTAACGCCGGCATTTGATGAACGGAATATCCTTCCGCCAGCAGCTGTCATAAAACCTTTACCGTTTATGAAGGTTAACGCTCTGCCGGAAAGCGGTACGCCTAATGTCTGTTCCCAATTCACACCGCCATTGGTTGTTCTGTAAATCCTGCCAAGCTCAAGCACTAACGAGCCGTTATTTGCGTCTGTAAAGAAGATATCATTTACGGTTGCTGATGTTGCCCCGCCAACGAGGAACCATGACTGACCGTCATTGGTTGATTTTAAAACTTCACCCTGTGTGCATGCCGCATAACCAGTTCCGTTTGCAAAGAAAAGTTTTGTTATGAAAGTTGACCTGCCTGTGTTGATGACAGTCCAGTTGGCTCCGCCATTATTGGTTTTTTGTATTGTTCCCATTGAGCCCGGGATATAACCTGCGTCCGGACTTGTAAACCATATTGTCCAAATATCGGTACCGGTACCGGAATTAAAGTTTGTCCAGTTCAAGCCGCCGTTGGTGGTTTTGAACATCTGTCCTGAAGCACCGGCAACGATTCCCGTGATCTGGTCGAAGAACTGAATTGTTCTCATTGTCCGGGGTGTGTTGATATTCATCTGGCTCCATGTGCTGCCAAGATCGGTTGATTTCAGTACGAGGCCGCTATCTCCGCAGGCATAAACTGTTGTTAAAGTTGCGAAGAATATCTTCCAAATATCACGCTGCGTATTTACGTTAACAACGTTCCAGTTTGTACCGCCATCGGTTGTTTTAAGCATTGTACCAAGTGAGCCTGCCGCAAAACCTGTGTTATCGTTTATGAAGCTTACTGCGTTCAGCGGGTTGCCCTGCGGCAGCGGGTTAACCCACTGCCAGCTTTGAGCAAATGATCCGCTTACAGCTATTATTAAGATCGTTATTATATATTTTAAGTTTTTCATTTTATTTATTATTCTTTTTTTGCCTTTTTACTTTTTATTTTTTACTTAATCAGAATCATTTTCTTTGTATCACTGAAGCTTAAACCGTCTTTACCTGTTACATCAAGCCTGTAGAAGTAAACACCTGATGAAATTCCCGCGCCATTAAAGTTTATTTCATAACTTCCTGCATTCATTTTTTCATTGGTTAATACTTTTACTTCCCTGCCTGTGATATCAAATACTGTAAGCTTTACGTTTCCATCTGCGGGAATTGAAAACTTAACATTCGTACTTGGGTTGAATGGATTCGGAAAGTTCTGTTCAAGGCTGTAACGTGAAGGTACTTCACTGTTATTTCCGTTACCGGTTGAAGTAAGATCGGGTGTATATTTCTGCATGTTGCCTTCTTCGCCGAAAACCATAATTCTTGATGGAGATACTATACTGAGTGTTCTTATGATATTGCCTGATTTTGACTGTTCTTTTACCCATGTATCACCTGCATTGTGAGTAATGAAAAGTTCACCGCCTGAACCCACGGCATAAGCAGTATTATTATTCACAAATTTCACATCATTAATTGTATAAGGCGTTAATCCTGATGTTGAAATCCAGTTTGCGCCAAGGTTTGTTGATTTTATTATTCTTCCGAATATTCCTGATATCAGAATTACTCCGTTTGAATTTGCTGCAATTTTTGTTAATGTAATGCCTGATCCGCCTGCAATTGAATCCCATGAATTACCTGTATTAGTTGTTCTTAGAATTAATCCGTTATTTCCGCAGATAAAACCTGTATCCCGGTTTAGAAATGTTACACCGTTAAGATATTGATTGGAACTGAAGGTTGTTAAAGTCCAGTTAGTACCGCTATTTGTAGTTCTGTAAATTTTTCCGGGGTCGCCAACAGCGTAACCGTTAGATGTAGAAGTAAAATGAATTGACCATCCGTACATTCCCGCCGCTATCTGGCTTCCCTGCCAGTTTGCTCCACCATTGGTTGTTTTCATAAAATAACCGCTGCTGAATATTCCATATCCAAACTGGCTGTTCATGAATTTAATTTCATACAGGTATGAACTCACCGGACTTGATATTTCAGACCAGTTATCTCCGCCATTGGTTGTCTTAAGGATCTTATTTCCAAATGCCCCAATAAACCCTGTATTGGCATCGGCAAATGCGCTGGAATATATTGTACCTGTCTGGGAAGTTACTTTCGCCACCCAGTTTGCGCCTGCGTTTGTTGAGGTGTATATTTTTCCGCCCTCACCAACAGCAATAAAGCTGTTCGTAAAATTATGTGTTATTCCTCTGAATGGCGTATGTCCAAAATTAACTGAAATCCAGTTGGCTCCGCCATTGCTGGTTGTCCATATAGCACCCTGCTCGCCTGTGATAGCTCCGAAGTTCCCGACAAATGATACATCGTAGAGTCCGGATGTGGTTATAGAAATGCTTGATTCAAATGTTGTTCCGAAATTTGTGGTTTTCAGTATTCTTCCCTGTGTACCAACAATGTAACCAGTACCAAGAGTATTGAAGTGCATTCTGAAAAGGGCTGATGTTGTTCCTGTAGAAACTGTATCCCAGGTTAGACCTGCAGTTGTTGTTTTAGCCAGAAAACCCTGATCACCGGTTATAAATCCTGTTGTTTTATTTATGAAGTGTACAGCATTAAAATTTCTGGTATATGGCACGGTAATTAAATGCCAGCCCGCACCCTGGTTTGTGGTACGGATAATTTTCCCCTGGAAACCAACCGCAAAACCTGTATCACGTGAAGGAAAGAAAATTCCTCTTAAAACTGTTTGTACCGGGGTCTGTGTTACCGCCCAGTTGTTGCCAAGATTCCATGTGTTTATTACTGTACCGCTATCGCCGCAGGCAAAAACATCGTTTAACCATGAATATGTTATATCATATATGAATTTTTTTGTGGGTACATTCTGAACCTGCCAGTTAGCTCCCATATCGGTGGTTTTCATTATAGTGCCAAGCATACCAACAGCAAAACCTTCGGTGTTGCTGTTCATAACTACCGATGAAAGATTGTTGCCCTGCGGTTTCGGGTTCACCCATTCCCACGATTGCGAATACACTGCTGAAACAGCCAGCAGCAAAATTAAAATTGTTTTGTTTATTATTTTCATTTTGTAAATTTTATTAGTTAGTTAGATTAGTTGTTTTTTTTCATAAAAATCTTAATAAAGCTTTTTTCATCCCCCATCAATATTTATATCAATGGGGGATTCCAAAAGAAATTACCTGGAGGAGTAATTTAAATTCTTAACATCGTTGTTCAGGTTCTTTAATTCTGCGCCTACCCTGTAATTACGGTAAACCAGATAAAGTTCGCTTACTATTAATGTTGCTACTATTGAAAATATTGCTATTACTGTGATCATTTTGTTTTTACTTCTTTCTTTTATTATTTATTGATTTTATTCATTCATTCGACACGGACAAATTTGAATTCTGAGGTGATGTCCGCAATCTCTAAGTTAGTCGCCTTTTAGTTATAAAATTCATTATTTGAAGTTACAGATGCTGCT
>JABFSP010000187.1 GCA_013140565.1 Ignavibacteria bacterium | reverse complement strand
GGTATCGCAAACTTAATTTTGGTTTGCAGATTGAATGGATTGGGGTAGTTTTGGGAGAGATAATATATTTCAGGAGTGCCATTAGATATCATTTTAATACCGATTATTTCTGTTAAGGAACGTTTCCATACAGAGTTATCTATAGTACCTGCCAGAATATAACCATTAAAAATACATAAACTGCTAATACCAACACCATTTAAGCCTTCGTTTTTTTGAAACCAATTGTAGCCATTATTTGTTGAAATAAAAAAATTATTTGATGAACCTGCAAAAATAACATCTTGATAAACTATTATAGTTGAGACACTTTGATTAAATGTTTGGATCCAGGATTGACCATTATCAGAAGAAAGGAACACCCCATTGTTACTAGAAGTTATTATGTTATTGCCGCATAAGCCCAGAGGACCATATGAAGTTGGACCTGAAAGAACAGAACCCCAGTTTATACCTCCATTTGTGGATCTATATATCCCCCCAAATACAGAAGCAAATATTAATTGATCTTTACGAAGAAAAGAATCTGCTACTTTGTTTAATGATGTAGCATTCCAGTTCGCCCCATAGTTAGTTGATCTAAATACTCCTTGTATGCTGCCATTACCATTATATGCTCCTACATGTATAACGGAATCTCTAATATCCATACCAACAACAAAAAGATTTAAATTATTAATTTGCCAGTTAGTTCCATTGTTACTGGAATAATACAACCCCGCCCCTCCTAAAGTACCTGCAAAAATATCACTCCCGTGAGTAGATAAAACAGTAATATTCTTGTTCGGCAAAATTTGATTCCAGCTAGTTCCCATATTTTGTGAATAGTAAATACCATTAGAAGAATCAGGTCCTAGATTGCCACTTGTACTACCAGCAAAAATACCATTATTAATTACAGACATTGAAGAAATTGAATGACTTTGGAAACTACTTTGCAGCCAATTGTATCCGTTATCGGTTGATTTATAAATTCCATAGTAACTCGTAGCTGCAAATATCTCATTTCCGCTAGCAATTATATCATTTACACATTTATTGTTCATTGAAGATTGTTGCCAGCTTAAGCCATTGTTTGATGAAACGAATATTCCCTGCTTATCAGAACCTGCAAATATGAAATCATCTTTAACATTGAGTGAATATATATATTTATTATTCAATGCAGTTTGTTGCCAGGTAAATCCTTTATCGGTTGAAAGCATAACTCCTTGGCCGGCTGTACCTGCAAAGATAGTCGAATCTTTAATAAGAATTGAAAAAAATAAAAAGTTAAAACTAGGTCTTTCTACCCAAGTTTGCCCATTGTTGGCTGAGTATAACAATTTACGGGGATTTATGAACACACCACAGGCATAAGCTTCCGCACCCTGCACAGCAATACTATATATGTGTAAATCGACCACTCGATTAGTCCAGGTATTGCCATTATTCGATGACACATAAATACCATGAGGAGAAGTTCCTGCATAAATATTAGAATCACTCGCTGAAATCTCAAGTATTATATCACTAAAAACTCTAACCCAACTCAATCCCTCATCAGAAGAACGATAAACACCATTATTTGTACCGCAAAAGATGTAATTTGAATTAGAAGCAAAGCAATTAACATTAAGAAGATTTTGTGAAGTTTGGCTCCATGAGAATCCGTTATTTGTAGAGACATAAATTCCTTTTAAACCAGTGCCTGCCAATATTTTATGTCCTTTTTGCAAAAGAGTTAGAACTGTCCCGCCAATTAGCCCGTTAGTTTGCTGCCATTGTGAATTAACAAAGTTAACATTTAACAGCAATGACAGTAAAATCAATAAGAATGTTTTTTTCATAACTTAATTTCGTTTGAACTTTTTTAAAAGAAAATCCTGCTAAATCACTACTTCATCAAAACCATTTTTTTTGTCTCTACAAAACCTTCAGAAATTATCTTATAAAAATAGACTCCGCTGGAATAATTCGAGGCGTCCCAGTCAGCTTCATATGTGCCGGGCTTAAGCTCTTCGTTCACAAGTGTTGCAACTTCCCTACCAAGCAGATCGTAAATAATAAGTTTAACCGGAATACTTGACTTACTTCGCGATAGCGAAGGAAGTTCAAACTTTATCTTCGTTTGCGGATTGAATGGATTGGGGTAGTTTTGGGATAGATCATAAATATCGGGTATTTCATTATTCATATAAGTAATTCCGGTTATCGGAATTGACGTATCACCATAAACATTACCATTAACGACGCAGCCTTTTAAAGTATATGAATAGCTAGTATATCTTGTGTTATTTACATACTCCGCCAGGCCAAATTCTGCATAATATCTCTTCCAGATAGCGATAAATGTATAAAAGCCAACTCCAACATATAGTTGCTGCGTCTGTATCCCAAAAATACTTGAAGGAAAAATTGTGGAGCTTCTGATTGTATATCCGCACCTGAACCATCCGTCCGGCAAAACAGCAAAACTATCTGTTAGTATTTCATTGTTATAATATAAACTGCATGAATTTGCAGAGTCATATTTATGAATGGCTTTATTTAATGTATCCGTTCTAAACCAACCAGTACCCCATGGAGAGCCGTTGCAATAAAAGTATTGTTTATTGGAAATGATACTATCCCTGTCAATCGAAACTCGGAATCTATATGATGTATCATTAGACAAGTAGGCTGAGTATTGATATAAATATACAAAACTGTTCCCTGTTTTTAATGGCAAATAATTCATTAAAGTAGTATCATCAGAATATCCGGTATTAACATATACCATAAATACATATATTATCGCAAAAAAATGTTTTGTCGACTTCATTTTATTTAATTAATTACTTCATCAAAACCATTTTCTTTGTTTCAACATAATCACCTGAAATTATCTTATAAAAATACACACCGCTTGAGAAATTCGAGCCGTCCCAGTCAGCTTCATACGTGCCGGGTTTAAGCTCTTCGTCTACAAGTGTCGTTACTTCCCTTCCAAGTAGATCATAAATAACAAGTTTCGTAAACGATGCCTTCGGCACCGCAAATTTTATCTTCGTTTGCGGATTGAACGGGTTGGGATAGTTTTGGGAAAGAGAATAATTTGCAGGGATTTCTGCTTCATTCAAACTAATCCCGGTTAATCCTGAAGTATCGCCATATACTGTGTTATTTATTTTCGCACCCCTTAAATTATATGTGTTCACAGGAACATTAAATAAAAACGAAGTACTCTTAAAAAGACCAATATACTTTGCATAATTTCTATTAGAATATGAATGCCCGAAGCCATTGGTTACATTAAATAATGACGTAACTATATTAAAAACCGTAACATTGTTAATTATGCTTGCACATGAAGGAAAACTGCAGATATAACAGCCTGAGACTGTGGCAAAACTGTCTACTAAAGACTCTTGGAAATAATAATTGCAGTTGTTTAGTCCGCCATACATCATTAAACTGCCTGTTGTTGTATCAGTTCTGTACCATCCATTAAAAAAACTACCCGCCAGCTTAAAATATCTACGGTTGTTAATAATAGTATCACCGGTAACCCTGGTAACTGTTGAATACTGAAATCCGCTTTGTGTAAAATAATCGTATACCCACAGATTGCCAACGCTAAGCGGCATAAACTTTACTGAGGATGTATCTGATGAATATCCGTTATAAGGAAAACTAAGAAAAAGCAAAAACTGAGCTAATACAAAAAAGGTTTTCATTTTGCCCTCCGGGAATTTCTTAAATATAGTAAATAAAAAGTGTTTACAATATTACAAAATTCAAAAAGCTGATTTTTCAGGTATTTTTATAACAAAAAGGTGTCAGGTAAACACCTGACGCCACATAATTGCGTAACTTTCTTACAGCGGAATATTTCCGTGCCGCTTCTTCGGGTTTGATTGAACCTTCGTCTGCAGCATTCTTAAAGCTTTTATAAGCTTTATGCGTGTCTCTGATGGCTCAACTACGTCATCAATATAGCCAAATCTTGCCGCTTCATACGGATTCGCAAATTTCTCCTTGAATTCCTCAACCTTTTCATCAAATGCTTTCTTAGGATCTTTTGCCGCGTCAATTTCCTTCTTAAATATAATTTCAGCCGCGCCGGCTGAACCCATCACTGCTATTTCAGCTCCCGGCCATGCGATGTTGTAATCAGCACGTATGTGCTTGCTATTCATCACGTCATACGCGCCGCCGTAGGCTTTACGCGTAATTACTGTAAGCTTCGGCACAGTTGCTTCCGCGAAGGCGTAAAGCAGCTTCGCGCCCTGCTTGATAATTCCGCGCCATTCCTGGAATGTGCCCGGCATAAAGCCCGGTACATCTTCAAACACCACAAGCGGTATATTGAACGCATCACAGAACCTTACAAAACGGGCTCCCTTCACAGAAGCGTCAATATCAAGCACACCCGCCATTTTAGAAGGCTGGTTTGCTACAACACCGACAGATATACCATCAAGCCTTGCAAAACCTGTTATAATATTCGGTGCAAATAGCTCCTGTGTTTCAAAGAAGCTTGTAACAAAACCCGGTTTTACCAGCTCCGGTAATCCTTTGGTTGATTTGGTTTTCTTCTCTTTTTTATTCTTATCAATTTCCTCATCAAATTCTGTTTTGGGTTTTTCTTCCTGGTCAACCACAAGATTAATGATCTTCTTCATATCATAGGGTCTTGTGTTATCTTCGGGTATCACATGGTTAAGCTCCATTTCAATCCTATCAGGGTCATCGACCGGCACACGCTGCGGTGTTTTTTCACGCCAGTTCTGGGGAATGTAGCTTACCAGTTTCCTTATGTGCTGCAGACAATGCATTTCATCATCGCAAGCAAAATGTGTAACCCCTGATTTTGTTGAGTGCGTTTTCGCGCCGCCAAGATCCTCGAATGTTACTTCTTCATGTGTTACGGTCTTAACAACATTCGGACCCGTAACGAACATATGGCTCTTACCCTTTATCATAAAAATAAAATCAGTTATAGCCGGTGAGTAAACCGCGCCTCCGGCGCAGGGTCCCATAATAGCGCTGATCTGCGGTATAACACCAGACATCAGAACATTGCGCAGAAATATATCCGCATATCCGCCAAGCGAAACCACACCTTCCTGTATCCTTGCGCCGCCGGAATCATTCAAACCAATGAATGGCGCACCCATCTTCTCAGCCATATCCATTACTTTGCAAATTTTTTCAGCATGCGCTCCGCTAAGCGAACCGCCGAACACTGTAAAATCCTGGCTGAAAACAAAGACAAGCCTTCCTTCTATTCTGCCGGAACCTGTTATAACGCCATCTCCTAAAAATATCTGCTCTTCCATACCAAAATCATGAGTGCGGTGAGTAACAAATGCATCGTATTCTTCAAACGTGCCTGGATCCAAAAGCATAAATATTCTTTCCCTGGCAAGATATTTGCCCTTGGCATGCTGAGCCTTTATTCTTTTTTCACCACCGCCCAATTTGGCTTTTTCGCGCATGTTGTGAAGCTTTAGTAAGTCAGTAATACGTTTATCTGTTGGCATAAAAATTAATCCTTATAAATTTTTCTATTAATTAATTATCAGTTGTCAGTACGGGTTTTATCATAGCATTAGATACCAAATAACTTAAAACCCTGAATTTTCATGTTCTAAAATAGCCTTTTTTAGAGGAAATTACTATAATATATATCAGTGGAAAATATGATTTATGTTAAGGAATTGGTGTTTAAACTATTTAAAGGCTATCTTAACAGAATGATACATTTCTATCCAGTGGCTGATTCCTGCCTTAACTGTCCGCATCCTGCATTAATATCAATCCCCCGCCTGATCCTTAACGTATTCGGGATACCAGCCTCATCGAGTATCTGCATAAAACGTGATATCCGCATTTTTTTCGATTCATGCCCGCCGTAGCCTTTGGTCGGATTCAACGGAATAAAATTCACATGGCATAACATACCCTTTAATAATCCCGCGAGCGCTTCAGCCTGTGCTGTGGTATCATTTACGTGATCTATCAATGCCCATTCAAAGCTTATCCTGCGGTGAGTGTTGTTTACATAATTCCTGCAGGATTTTATAAGCTCTCTTATGGGATATCGTTTATTTATAGGGAGCATTGTTTCCCTTAGTTCATCGGTTGCAGCATGCAATGATACCGCCAGGTTTACCTGGCTTTGCTCCAGAGTGAATTTATCGATGTATGGAACAAGCCCAACTGTACTTATTGTAATTCTCCGTGCACCAAAATTAAAACCATCCGGATCAATTAATGTATTTACAGCTTTCATCACTTCATTATAATTGGCGAACGGTTCACCCATCCCCATAAACACAAGATTTGTAAGTTTATCATTTTTTTTGCGAAGCTCGCGCTCAAAGAACATTACCTGCTCAACTATTTCGCCTGATGAAATATTGCGCTGCAAGCCGCCCTGCCCCGTCGCGCAAAAAGTACATCCAAGGGCGCAGCCCGCCTGTGTTGATATGCATGCTGTTCTGCGTATAATGTAACCCATTAAAACGGTCTCTACCTGCGCGCCATCCGGCAGGCCAAAAAGTATTTTGCGTGTGTGATTATCGCTTGATAGTTTATCTATCTGGGTAGTTAAATGTGATAAGTCAATAACTTCCGCGAGCTTTTCCCTCAGAACCTTTGGAAGACCGTTCATTTTATCAAATGATCTAACCGCCTTAGTGTAAACCTGTTCATATACCTGCTTCGCCCGGTAAGCGGGTTCACCAAGCTCCGTAATAATTTCCGTCAGTTCTTTTAAAGTCAGATCGAAAAGGAATGGTTTTTTATTTTTCATTTTTGATGTATCATGTTTCTTACTGAATTACTTCTCATCTTGCAGAATACTTAAAAATTGTAAAACAAAAGCCCACGACTTCCCTGCCTGTTCTCTCAGGAGTTGTGGGTTAATTAATTATCAATAATGTAAAAATCGTTTTTAACGGTTTTAAGATCATTACTCATATAAAATTGATTTACCCAAAGCTGATTCAATGAAATCAACCGCAAGCTCTGATGTTTCATTCTTTGTATCAAGTATCGGATTCACTTCCAGCATTTCGAGCGAGCTCATGCAGCCGCAGTCCGCGACCATTTCCATAATTACCGAAGCTTCGCGGTATGTAAGTCCGCCCTCTACGGGAGTACCAACACCGCCCGCGTAATCGGGGTCAACGCCGTCAAGATCAAAACTTATATGTATATGGTCAACTTCATTCTTAAAATCATTAAGCACACGGGCAATGATCCTGGTAACGCCCTGCTTGTCAACATCGGTCATGGTATAGACCTGCATGCCTTTATCCCTGTACTGCTTTACGGTCACAGCTTCCAGCGGGTCAACATCTCTTATTCCAATGAGCGCGGTATTTTCGGCGTGCACTTTCGGAGAAAATCCGCCGATGCGTGTCAGCCTTTTTTCACCTATACCCAGAGATACCGCCAGCGGCATTCCATGAATATTGCCTGAAGGAGTTGTATCGGGAGTATTCATATCCGCATGGGCATCTATCCAGATAACGCCAAGAGTTTTTTTGTTCTTGCGGCAATAGCTTGCAATTCCCGCTATGCTGCCAATTGCTGATGCATGGTCGCCGCCCAATATCAGCGGGAAATAATTCCTGTTTAAAAGTGATTCCACTTTTTTTGAAAGTATCTTGGATGAACGGATAATTTCAGGGAGGAATTTCAATTTCGGATTCCTAATGCGCTGCGTTTCAGCGCCTTCGATGAAAATATCGCCGAAATCTTTGACGGAATACCCCATTTTTTCAAGTTTCTGCTGTACATGGGCGTATCGAAGCGCCGAGGGTCCCATATCAACACCGCGCCTATCGGCGCCTAAATCCATGGGAAAACCGACAATTCCGATCTTTTTCTTTAATCTTCTGGATGAATTTACTAGAGCCATATTTAAATAATTAGTCTGCAAATATAGAGATTTGCCCGCTTAGTTTTGAGGGAGATTATTACCCCCATTTCACTAACTTATACTCATTTTTTATGTTTCAAACATTGAACAAATACCATAAATTTATGTAATAAAATAATCCATATCTATGAAATACTCAATATTATTACTTGTTTTCATATTCTTATTTTCAGGCAGCACTTATTCGGGAAGTTTTGACCTGCATAAACTTTGTGATGAAATGTACAAGATCTATGATTCAGATGAACTGCCGGCAAAGAAGGAAGTTTTAGCTTACAAAAAGCTAAACGGACTCATCGGAACAAATATATCAGTCAAAATTACTACTA
>JABFSP010000019.1 GCA_013140565.1 Ignavibacteria bacterium | reverse complement strand
ATATAACTTTTTATTAATCTGAAATAGAGACCCCCGCTTACGCGGGGGAAAAAATATGTTCAAAGAGTTACCCGATAAAATAAATCAGTCAGAGCTTGAAAAAGAAGTAATATCTTACTGGAATGAGCATGATATCTTCAATAAAAGCATATCAACCCGCGAAGGCAAACCTTCGTTCACATTCTATGAGGGTCCGCCCACAGCAAACGGCAAACCCGGAATTCACCACGTAATAGCGCGCGCTATAAAAGATCTTATCTGCCGCTACAAAACATTAACAGGTCACCAGGTCTACCGCAAAGCGGGATGGGATACCCAGGGGCTGCCCGTAGAAATTGAAGTTGAAAAATCGCTTGGCATAAAGTCAAAGGATGATATAGAAAAACTCGGCGTTGAAAAATTCAACAAGGCTTGCCGTGACTCCGTGTTCAAATACCTCAAGGATTGGGAAGACCTCACCGAGCGTATGGGCTACTGGGTCAACCTGGAAGACGCGTACATCACATATAAAAATGAGTACATTGAATCAGTGTGGTGGTCGCTCAAAAAATTCTTTGATGCTGAGCTTATTTACCGCGGCTATAAAATCCAGCCGTACTGTCCCCGCTGCGAAACACCGCTCTCGACTCACGAAGTGGCGCAGGGTTATGAAGATGTCAAAGACCCCAGCGTTTATGTTGTATTTAAGATAAAAGCAGGGCAGGGGTTTGATGACTTCAGCTTTCTTGTGTGGACAACTACGCCTTGGACGCTGATATCAAACGTTGCGCTTGCTGTCGGTCCCAAAATAACCTACGTTAAAATTAAGTTTAAAGATACCGGCGAAAAAATTATTCTTGCCAAAGAGCGCCTTGCCGTAATTAAAGAAGAGTATGAAGTGCTTGGCGAAGTTACAGGAAGTGAGCTTGAGCGCGTAGAGTATGAACAGCTTATGCCGTATGTGCAGCCTGATCCCGATAAGAAAGCGTTCTATGTAACGCTTGGTGACTTTGTATCCACTGAAGATGGTTCGGGTATTGTGCACATTGCGCCAGCCTTTGGTGAAGATGATTACCAGGTATCGCGCAAATATAATTTGCCTGTAATGCAGCCGGTTGATAAAAGCGGTAAGTTCACAAGCGAAGTAACTGATTTTGCCGGCAGATTTGTTAAGGAAGCCGATGATGATATAATATTAAAGCTTAAGGAAGAAAAAAAGCTTTACAAAAAAGAAAAGTTCGTTCACTCATATCCGCACTGCTGGCGCTGCCACAGCCCGCTGCTTTATTATGCCCGTGAAAGCTGGTACATCAACACACCCAGCTACAAGGATAAGATGATAAAGCTGAACAATGAAATTAACTGGTTCCCGCCGGAAACCGGCACGGGACGCTTTGGCAACTGGCTTGAAGAGAACCGCGACTGGGCGCTCTCGCGCGACAGGTATTGGGGAACTCCGCTACCGATATGGGGATGCCCGTGTGATGACACGGATCTCAGCAAAAAGTGCGCATGTGAACAGAAGTATATAGCAATTGGCTCTATTGAAGAGCTTAAGGAAAAGGCAATTAACTTCAGGGAAGTTTACCCGACCGATGATGATATCGATCTGCATAAACCGTACATCGATAAGATAAAAATACTTTGCGAAAAAGGGCAGTGCGAAATGACGCGTGTTACTGAAGTTATTGACGCTTGGTATGATTCAGGCTCAATGCCGTTTGCGCAGCATCATTACCCGTTTGAAAATAAGGAATTATTTGAGCGCAACTATCCCGCTGATTTTATCGCCGAAGGCGTTGATCAGACAAGGGGATGGTTCTACTCTTTGCATGCAATCGGTTCATTTATATTTGGCGATAAGGCGTATAAGAATCTGATAGTAAACGACCTGATTCTCGATAAAGACGGCAGAAAGATGTCGAAGCATGTTGGCAATGTTGTTAACCCGTTTGATATAATGGATAAGTACGGCGCGGATATTTTGCGCTGGTATTTGATAAGCTCATCGCCGCCGTGGCGTCCCAAGATGTTCAGTGAAGATGATATGCTTGAGGTGCGCAATAAATTCTTTGATACGGTAATAAACACATACAGATTTTTTGTGCTCTATTGCAATCTGCTGGGCGTTACACAGGAGGAGCTTGAAAAGAATTCAGTGCCTGTGAGTGATAGACCCGAGATAGACCGCTGGATAATTTCGGCATTCGAAAAGACAAAATCGTTATATATAGACCTGATGGATGGTTACCAGATAACCAAAGCTGTGCGTGTACTTAGCGACTTCGCAATTGATGACCTATCCAACTGGTATGTGCGCCGTAACAGGAAACGCTTCCGCACGCCGGATGGCGTAGCCGATAAGCTTGCAGCCTACGGCACATTGTATGAGGTGCTGACGGGTCTCTTGCAGCTGGTATCACCCATAGCGCCGTTTATCACTGAAAAACTTTACCGAAATTTAACAGGCGCAGAATCGGTTCATTTAAGCTATATTGCAGAAAATAATGAGAACATTGACGCTGAGCTTAACTATAATATGGATCTTGCAAAGCGCATTGTTTCCCTGGCAAGATTCATGCGTGTTAAAAATGACCTGAAAACACGCCAGCCGCTCAGACAGATACTTATTGCCATCACCAACGATACGGAGCGCGAAGCAATTGAGACGATGAAGGATATTATCCTTGAAGAGATAAATATCAAAGAGCTTAAGTTCATTGAAAAGGATTCAAGCCTTATCAGGCGTTCAGCCAAGCTGAACTTTAAGGTTGCGGGTCCGCGTTACGGCAAGGATGTGAAGAAAGTCGCTCAGCTTGCAGTTGAGCTTCCGCAGGAAAATCTTAACCAGGTGATAGCCGAAGGCAAAACAGCCTACGGCGGGTATGATTTCACCATGGATGACCTGCTGATACAGACCGAGAACATCGAAGGCTGGGTAATTGAATCACAGGATAACCTGACCATTGCGCTTGATACCAAGCTTGATGATGTGTTACTAAGCGAAGGCATAGCCCGCGAGTTTGTAAGCAAGGTGCAGAATATTCGCAAGGAAAGAAACATGGATGTTAATGATAAGGTAAAGATAAACTTCCTGGCAGATAAAGAGCTCAGCGGAATAATATCAGGGCAGAAGAAATATATATCAGAGCAAATAATGGCAGTATCACTTGATGAAGCCTCCGGCGATAAGGATAAGATAAACGGATACGAAGAGCTGAATATCAATGGCAGGAATTGTAAGGTATCGGTTGAGAAGGTTTAGCGAGTGTGTGGAGTGTATAGAGTGAGTAGAGTGTATAGAGAGTGTAGAGTGTGTAGAGTGTGTAGAGTGAGAAGAGTGGATGGAGTGTTTGGAGTGAGTAGAGTGTATAGAGTGTGTTGAGTGTGTTGAGTGTGTTGAGTGTGTGGAGTGGATGGAGTGAGTTGAGTGTGTGGAGTGAGTAGAGTTTGTGGAGTGTGTTGATTGTATAGTTCTTTGGCTACGGTAGGCTGCAAGACTGCTTTAGCAGTAGCGTTATGTTTGTAGATTGAAATATTATTTTGGTTCAGAGCTCCATCGGAGCGATATGTTAAGAATTTTATATAAATAATTCATAAAATTCCGGGAATACACGGAATGGGCATCAAAAAACACAATAAGGAATCATAATATGGCGGGCAGCAATACAAAACCAAAAAAGAAAACCGCGGCAAAAACAACAGGCGGTAAGAAGAAGACAACCACAGCGAAAGTTACAAAGAAAAAGGTTGTTAAGCCTGCGGCAAAAAGCCGTGTGACGAAATCCGCAGTCGTAAAAAAAGGAACTGCTAACACGAAAAAAACTGTTAGTAAGGTAACATTGAGTAAGAATGACCAAAAAATGACAAATGGAATGAACGGAAAACCGCTTGGCAAAACTTATCTTACGGATAAAGACCTCAAGTTCTTTACCGAGCTTATTGTTGAACAGAAGACCGAGATCCTTGAAAACGCCAGGAGGCTGAGGGAATCATTAATTGATGAAAATACCGGCGATTATGTTGGCGATAACTCAACTTTCAGCATGCATATGGCTGAGCAGGGCTCGGATGAAATGGAGCGCGAAAAGGCGTACATGTTCATTCAGCGTGATGAGAAACATTTGTTCTACCTGGAAAATGCGCTTGAAAGGATTGCCAAAAAGACCTACGGACTTTGTATATCGTGCGGTAAATCAATAAGCAAAGCAAGGCTTGAAGCCGTGCCGATCACATCGCACTGCATCAACTGCAAGCAGACATTATCGAGTTGAGCCATAAGGCGCAACGCCTTAGGCGAAACCTTTAGGTAGGTGCAGGCCGGTTTAGTAAAAACAGATCCTGGAGTATGTTCAGGTGACATTAAAGTGAAAAAGGAAAATTTTTGAAAGTATTATTCATAACGCTGCTTGTTGTAATAGCTGACCAGGTTACCAAACTGATGGTCAAAGGGCTTAAGATTGAGTCACTTGGAATTGATATAAAAGGAATGCCTTATGGTTCATCAAAACCGCTTATAGGTAACATTGTAAAAATTACCTTCATCGAAAACCCGGGAATGGCCTTCGGCATTGATGTAGGACCCAAGATGTTCCTTACGTTATTTACCATCGTAGCATCGCTCTTCATTTTCTTCTATATATATAAGCACAGGAAAGACGGCATATTGATAAGGCTTTCACTTGCGCTTATTTTGGCAGGCGCAATCGGTAACTTAATTGACAGAACATTTTACGGCGTGATATATAATTACGCGCCGCTATTCAACGGTAAGGTTGTTGATTTCATGCAGGTTGAGTTCTGGGATTTTACCATACTGGGGCGAACGTACACAACGTGGCCGATATGGAATATCGCTGACGCATCTGTTTCAGCGGGATTTTTGATAATCCTCTTTTTCCATAACAGGATATTTAAGACCAACGAGCCTGTTCCCGTAACTGGAGATGATACGCAGGTCTCACCGCCTGTTGATGGCGAGTATCCCATAGAGCCTGATAAAATTGTGCTGGAAGAGAATTCCATACAGAGCGGTGATGAAGTGAATAATAATTCAGATGTTAACAATAAATCATTAAATAATTTTAACAATTCTTTAAGCGAGAGTATCCAAATTGAAGATACAACGGAAAATGCTGGTACAGGTCCCGGCGGGCCAATCGAAAATAAGAATTGATAAGTATCTTGTAAATCACATTGAAAATTCTTCCCGTACAAAGATAAAAAACGCAATGACCGAAGGCTGTGTTGAAGTGAACGGCAAAAAGATAAAAGCCAATTACGTTGTACAGCCAAATGACCTCATAGAAATTACCCTTCCGTATCTACCCGATAAAGAAGACGTAAAGCCTGAAAATATCCCTCTTGATATTCTGTACGAGGATAATTACCTGATGATAGTTAATAAACCGGCGGGAATGGTAACACACCCGGCATATAAAAATTATTCAGGTACGCTTGTGAACGCGCTGATGTATTACATGGGCGAGGGCGCAGCGAAGCTGCCGCGATTAAACGGCGAGGAAGATGAAGGCGGCGATGAGCGCGCGGGTATTGTCCACCGGCTTGATAAGCATACCTCAGGTATCATGGTAGTTGCAAAGGATGAAGATACCCAGCGAAAGCTCTCGAAACTCTTCAGCAGGCACGATATTGAAAGAGAGTATCATGCAATTGTATGGGGTCATTTTAAAACCAAGAAGGGGAGAATTGAGAAGCCACTTGGCAGAAACCCGAAAGACCGCAAAAAATTTGCTGTGATAGAAAATGGTAAGAATGCCATCACAGATTATGAAGTGATAAAGGAATTTGATTTTACCTCACTTGTGAGCTTAAGACTGCATACAGGGCGTACGCACCAGATAAGAGTACATATGAGCGCGATGGGTCACCCCGTATTTGGCGATGTTGATTATGGCGGCACAGAGCCGCACGGTATTCAGCTTAGTTCAAACTTAAAGCACCGCATCAACAATCTGCTTGAGCTTATGCCTCGACAGGCGTTACACGCCAAGGTGCTTGGGTTCACCCACCCCATTACAAATAAACCCATTAGATTCGAAAGCGAGCTGCCCGCTGATATGAAAAAGCTTATCAAGAAGCTGTAAGTTTGTTGAGTTATGAATAAAAAAATATACTGGTATTGTTTTAAGCGTCAATGCAGGGAATTTTATGAACTGCTTGCAGTATATAAGCTCATATCATGCAGTTTAGATGAATTCATGTCACATTTTACCGGCAAAAAGTTTTATGATGATGAGATCAAGATCGGCGCAAAGTTACAATGGCATAGAGATGAAAAGCTATTAAATGAAATAGCTCAATATCTGGCAGAAAAAGGATTCATAGATAAAGAACTTGGTGCGTCCAAAGCAATGGAAGAACATTTTGAGTATTCAGATAAACCAACAGTAACAGGCAAAAAATTTCATGTATCCCTGAAGGCTTTATTCCCTGAAACAACGGGTTACAGGTGCAAGACGAGACTGTATTATAAGGAAAGGAATAAAAAGTCATTCAAAATCTTAAAGTAGTATAAAGACATCTTTCCCTGCGCTATATTTTCTCAATTAACTTTATTTGCCGTTCATAACTTTTTGCGCTTCAACAACTTTGTCATCACGCTGCTTTTGTGTATCATACTTCCATGAAATATTGCCCGATGCCATTTTGAAATTTACCATAAAGTATTTCCCGTTCGGGTCATCGAAGGTTCCTATTGCACTAACGTGCCGAAGATTGATTATGCTGAATTCTGTTTTAATTTCTGCTGTGATAAACATAATGTATTGTTAAATTATTTTTAATACACAAAAATAACCTTATGCTATTTGAATGTAAATGAAAGTCGGCTGCGGGAGCGCGGAAAAATTTCCGGAAAAGTTTCAAAAAAAAGGCGGGGAAGCCCCGCCTTTAGAATTTCAACAGTGTGAACTACCGGATTACTTTACAAGTATCATTTTTCTGGTTGCTGTAAACCCTTCTGTTTGGAGCCTGTAAAAATAAATTCCGCTTGAAAGTGATGCAGCGTCCCAATTTACTTCGTAAGTACCCGGTTTCATAATATCATCAACTGCTTCATAAACTTCTCTTCCAGAAACATCATAGATCATAATTCTGACAAGTCCGTATTTTTTTACCGCAAACCTGATATTGGTAACCGGGTTAAAAGGGTTGGGATAATTTTGTGAGAGTTCAAATTTATCCGGAAGCAATGCTGACAATTGTTTTATCCCGCCTCCGCGGAAATAGTAAACCCTTGTTATACCGCCGTTATTTCTTACTGCGAATGAATATCCAAGCTGCATGAAGTTTTGATTATAATCAGATGACATATAATTATAATTCCCTGTAGGGGCTGTATACTCCGAAATAAAATTACCGGATGAGTAGAATGCGAAATAGATCTTATTATTGTTTCTGCATGCGTAAATACACATTGGCTGTGAATCAAATACGCCGTATACACCGGGAGCAAATCCAACAATATTGAACATTGAATCAGGACAGGTATTTTGCTGCCACAGAATTCCCGAATTTGTTGATCTGAAGATTTTAGACCCGCCCGCTAATGTAAATGAATATTGTGATGTATCAGCATAGATCCATAGAGAGCTGGTGTTTTGTTCCTGCGTGGCAACTGATGACCAGTTCACCCCGTTGTTTGTTGAACGGTAAATCCTGGAGTTGTTAGTTCCGAATACAACATAATTATGCCTTGCTGCAATTGAGTTAGGGAATCCTGTTTCGCTTCCAGCCTGCAGTATATACATGCCGGCTGAATCCCATGATTGCCCTTTGTTTGTTGTTTTCCATAATGACCATCTTCCTCCGACGGGATTTCCTGCCATATATCCAAGTGATGAATTTTTAAAAGCGATTGCATTAATAGATCCGTTTGGCTGGGTAAAAACCTGCGTCCAGTTAATTCCTCCGTTCACAGTTCGGTATACAAAAGAAGTGTTTCCGCTATTTCCTGATGTTACTGCAGTATCGATACTTATATAACAAATACAGCTTAGGTTTACATTTACTGGAATTCCGTTTCCGGTTTGGTTTATCCAGTTTGCGCCTGTATTTGTTGATTTAAGTATTACTCCATTATTGCCGCAAACCCACACCTGCGCATAATTAAAATTCAGGCTGTTTGAGCTTGCTGATGTGAGATTTGTTGTTACTCCCGTTGAAAGCTCATTATACATCCAAAGCGGTTGAGATAAAATTCCTGGTAGGATGAAGCAATTGGCAATGAAAAAAAATAAAGTTTTTTTCATATTACGCTCCTTGTGAAATGTTTCTGTAATATACTCAATAAATGTGTATC
>JABFSP010000017.1 GCA_013140565.1 Ignavibacteria bacterium | reverse complement strand
ATATAAAGGTAAATAGTGCTTAAAATACGTTTTTATATAATATTTCCTTACAGCCTGAAAATCCAGCAAGTTCTTTCAGTTTGAGTTTGTACTCTGTTATAAACCCTTCATCAGGTTTAAAATTACTTTCCCAAAACTCATTAATAACAATAAAATTTCCTGATTTGCGGTCTGCTTTCGTATCAATTCTTCCCACAAAGTTATTCCCGTAAAGCACTGGCAGGCAGAAATAACCATATTTCCTTTTAGGGGCCGGCACATAACACTCAATTAAATAATCATACCCGAAAATATCCTGCAATCGCTTTCTTTGTATAACAAGGTTATCAAACGGAGAAAGTATGTGAACATTATTTTCAGGAACAACTGAAATATGAGTTCGTAATATTTTTTTTGTTGAATAATACTTTTCGTTTTCAATTTCCTGAACTTTAACTACAATGATCTTTTTTTCTTTAATGAGCCTGTTAATCGTGATTTTTGTCGCACTTCTGTTGTGATGTCTTAAATATGTCAGCTCTTTTTCAGATGATAAGCCGTTGGCGATAATTGATTTCATTATCAAATGTTCAGATAATTCTTCATCTGCCGGTATTGTAAGATCAATATTTCCGGGCAGGAATCTCTCAGGGAGGTCATAAACCTTCTGGAAACTTTTTCTTGCTCTTGCAACTAGTCTGCCGGTGTGGAAAAGAAATTCCAGTCCCTCTTTTGCGGGTTTCCAGTCCCACCACAAACCGCGTTTTTTTGTTTCCTCAAAATCACGCGACTGCAGCGGACCTTCATTGGTAATCCTGTCAATAATAAAATTTAACAGCTTCCTGTTCTTTTTTTCCCAGTGTTTGTACTTCTTAGCATACATTTCTTTCCGCGGCAGTGTGAACCTGAAATGCTTCATCGGCAAATATGCAGCGGCGTGATCCCAGAATTCAAATACTTTTTTATCTTTATCAATAAGTTCGTCAAGCATTTCGTTCCTGTATTCCGGCAGACGGGTCCATAAAACATGTTTATGAGCGCGCTCAACAATTGAAATTGTATCAATTTGAATGTAGCCAAGGCGGGTAATTATGGCAAGAAGGTCCTTTTTGCTTTTAAATCCATTTGCGCTATTTAGCATCTGTGAGGATATTACAAGGTTCCTCGCATCCGCAATCGAAATAATTTCACTTTTCATTACTGCAAAAATACATGTTTAAGTAATTATTGTAAGGAAATAAAAATGCCGCTTTTATTCGAGCGGCATTTATCAGAGGAAATTGAAATTAAACAAACAAAAACATTTTAAAATCCGAAACCATCATTACCCTGGTTTTCGCGGTTGCTGTCGCGTCTTCTTCTCTGCTGGTTCTTATCAGCTTCGCCGAATTTATAGCTTAAACCGAATGTAATTACACGCGTATCTCTTTTTCTTTCAAACTGCTCCCTGTAAGTAAGGTCATTATTAATATTAACTTTGAATTTTAGCGTGTTAAAAACATCATTGACTTTTAGAGTAGCAGTTAGTCTTCCGTCAAACAGTTCTTTCTTTAATGAAGCGTCAAATGAGCTGAACGGTTCAACAGTAGCCTGTGCGGCAAGTATATCACCTGAATAAAAATAGCTAAGCTGAAGGCTTAACTGGTATGGCAGGAATAATGATGATGAGATCCTGCCGCTCCAAGTACTGCCTTCATTTACATAAGCTGAAGATATGTTTGAGGCGTCTATTTCAGTTTTATAATAGCTTACACTTCCATTAATGCTCCAGAATTTAACCGGCTGTGAGCTGAATATAAGCTCTGCGCCATATGACTTCTGATTGCTGTAATTCACAAATGAAGTTAATGTTGTGTTGCTGTCAATATATTCTCTTGTTCGTGAAATAAGATCCCTGGTGTATCTGTAAAACAGCGAGGGCGTTAGGCTTGTGCCCGGTAAATACTGAACAAAGCTCAGTTCATATGAATCAGTATATTCCGGTTTTAAGTTCGGATTGCCCGAAAAATAATTATTGGGGTCTGTTGCATTGACAAACGGATTCAATTCCCACATACCAGGCCTTCTTATTCTCCTGCTATAGCTGACCTGCATTTCATTTGATTTACCGAGTTTGGCTGAAATACTTGCGCTGGGAAAAATATCGGTGTAGCTGCTTTTTGATTCTGAATTATTAAGTAAAAGTTTGTTGCTGATGTTTGAGTTTTCAACACGTGTGCCCGCTGTATAACTGAATATGCCAAGCTCACTTGAAAATTGCAGGTAAGCTGCGCTTACCACATCCCTGTATTCAAAATTATTGGTAAGGTTAGGGTTTGTTACAAACTGGTTCACGCTGTAATCATACTGCCTGTTTGAGTAATTATTTTTCTTATCCCTGTACCTAACTTTATACCCTGTTTCAATCTTTGTGGTTTCAGTGAACGGATGAACGTAATCAGACTGCAATGAGAGGTCCTTGTCATTAATAGTGCTTGATTCCTGTATCAGACCCGGATTTTGATTAGCCTGAGTATAAAAGGTCTCTTCA
>JABFSP010000417.1 GCA_013140565.1 Ignavibacteria bacterium | reverse complement strand
TGACCCGCCTTTGTTCCTTGGTTTCTTAAAAGGCGTACCGTTTTTCTGGATAATGGATAAAGTTTTTTTTAAGTGGCTTATTGCGCTTGGTGCATTGCTGGTTATCTTTTATATTGCAGACTACATTAACTTTAAAAAGGCTCCCCAGGAAATTGAAGAGCGTGAAAGAAAAGCAAAAGAAAAGCTTTCTATTGCAGGTGGTTATAATTTTATATTTCTTGCCGTTATTATTGCCTCCGTGTTTATTACTGAACCGCTCTTCTTAAGAGAAGGAATAATGCTTTTAACTGCATTTATTTCTTACAAGGTCACTAAAAAAGATATTCACAAAAGGAACCATTTCAATTTTCATCCCATAAAAGAAGTTGCCTGGCTCTTCATAGGAATTTTTATAACCATGACTCCTGCTCTGGAGCTTCTCAGGCTGCACTCAACTGATCTTGGAATTACTTCACCAACACAGTATTATTGGTTTACTGGGGCTCTTTCGGGATTCCTTGATAACGCTCCAACTTACTTAACCTTCCTGACTGCGGCAATGGGTATATACGGAATGGATATCAATAATGTACAGAATGTGCTCACCTTTATAGCTGAACATGAAAAACACGTTGTGGCAATTTCCATTTCCGCGGTATTCTTCGGGGCAATGACATATATCGGCAACGGTCCGAATTTTATGGTTAAATCAATTGCAGATAACCAGAATGTTGAAACTCCTTCTTTTTTTGAATATATGTATAAGTATTCATTGCCTGTTTTAATCCCCATATATGTTTTGATATGGTGGCTGTTTATTAAGTAACCTGAACATAATTGCCCTTGTACACACTTTTTTTTAATTTTATATTTGTATATGCAGCCGGAAAAGAAATGTAAATGCGGAAATTCACTTGGCGACCCTATGATAGTTCCGAAAACAAAGTATAACAAAAAAGGATACTTCTGGCTATCAATGGGGTACAGCGCGAAACCGATAGAAGTGGTTTTTCAGTGCCAGAACTGCGGTGAAATACTTGATTCATCAACCGATGAAGAAGTGATTGAAAAGTACAGGTATAATTCAGATATTACACAATAATTATGAAATGAAACAAATTTAATAATATTTTTTTTAACCATTTTACAAATGAAAACAATTACCTTCTTAGCCCTCGTATTATTTTTTAACTTAATGTTTACTGATACCGTTTTTTCACAATCAACAGCACAGGAGCGGTTAAAATTTCCGCTGGCGCTTGATATACCGGGCTTTGTCAACAAAACCCCCGGGCCGGTAAATACTATGCCAAATCCATTGGAATTCTTTAATATCAATATCTCACAGAATTCAGCTCCGCAAAATGAGCCTTCAGTGAAGATAAGCAGGAAAGATACCAATAAAGTTGTTGCCGCATGGCGTGATTTCAGATATGGCATTGATCCAACTGCAAACAGGCGTGTTGGTTACAGTTATTCATCGAATGGCGGCTTAACATGGGCTGTATCAAGGATACTTGATTCAACATTGCTTCCCGGTGGATTGACAAGGAACAGCGATCCTGTTGTTACGGTTGATACTGCGGGTAATTTTTATATTGCCGTAATCGCAATACAGGGACTCTCAGGGGGTAACTTAACTCTTGCTGTTTATAAATCAACCAATGGCGGGCAGACCTTTCCTCAGGCTTTTATATGTTCTCAATCAGGCACAGAAGATAAAGAATGGTTAACAACAGATCTAAGCAGTACAAGTCCGTTTCTAAACAGTCTGTACATAAGCTGGACAAGTTTTTCACTTGGCGGAATCAAGCTTACCAAATCAACAAATTCTGGAGTTAACTGGTCAACTCCAACAAGCGTTAGCGATGTAACAGGCGGCGTGCAGGGTTCAGATATTTGTATAAGCAAAGATGGTCAGATTAATGTTGTGTGGCTTGGATTCAGTTCAACTGCTGAAGTCACATATGACCGCTCAACCAATGGCGGAACAAGTTTCGGCACTGATCAGATAATCACTTCCGGCGTATTCCCTGAAGGATTACCGAATGATGTAAATACATTCCCGACTATTGCAGTAGATAACAGCTCCGGACCCAGAAGCGGCTGGATATACGTAGCATTTGCCGATAACCGAAGCGGGGACTGTGATGTATTCCTTACAAAAAGTACAAACAGCGGTGTAAACTGGTCTGCTCCACTACGGGTAAACAATGACGTAATTGGAAATGGAACTGTACAGTACTGGCCTACAATTGCCGTTAATGAAGCAGGTAACATTGCAATTTTGTTTATGGATTCACGTAACAACTCAAGTAATATTATTATTGAAGCTTATGTTGCCAGGTCATATGATGGCGGAGTTACTTTTACAAATGAGCTGTTAAGCACGGAGCCATCGCCTACATTAATTCCCGGTTCAAATGTGAGGTTTGGTGATTATATTGATATGGATTATGTTGGTAAACGTTTGGTTCCGGTGTGGACTGATGAGCGCGCAGGCGGATTTAACCAGGAAATTTTCACATCTGAAATTGATGAGCTCTTACCTGTGAGCGGAACAAACGGCAATCTGCCAAATGAATTCAGTCTTGCACAGAATTACCCGAACCCGTTCAATCCTTCAACAAAAATATCTTTCAGTCTTCCAAAGGCATCCGAATTGCGAATTGAAGTATATTCTGCATTAGGTACATTAATCAAAACCATAGCCAGCGGCACTTTCCCGGCAGGGAAGCATACAATGAATTTCAATGCTGGCTCGCTTTCAAGCGGTGTGTATTTTTATAAGTTAACGTCTGGTGAATTTTCAGAAACCAGATCAATGATCTTGATAAAATAACAAAAATATGTTTAAAGATTATAAATATATATGTGTTGATAGATTCTTGAACTACGTTCAGGTTGATACGCAATCTGACCCAAATTCTGTGACATACCCGTCAACAGAAAAACAGAAGAACCTTGGCAGGATATTAGTTGCTGAGCTGCTTGAAATGGGTATAAAAGATGCACACATGGATGAATTTGGTTATGTTTTTGGGACAATTGAAAGCAATACAGATAAGAAAGTCCCCGTTATCTGTTTCTGTTCGCATATGGATACATCACCTGATTCGAGCGGCGAGCATGTTAAGCCGATTCTTCACAAAAATTACCAAGGGGGCAATATTACGCTCCCGGGTGATAAGACACAGGTATTGACTCCCGAAGTCCATGCTGAGCTGAAAAATCAGATCGGCAACGATATAATTACAAGTGATGGTACAACACTGCTGGGAGCTGATAATAAAGCGGGTGTAGCTGAAATTATGGATGCAGCAAGCTACCTGATAACCCATCCCGAAGTTAAACATGGCAGGATAAGGATACTTTTCACTCCCGATGAAGAGGTTGGCAGGGGAGTGGAAAAGCTGGATATGGCAAAACTGGGTGCTGAATATGGCTATACCATGGATGGCGATAAAGCGGGCTGCGTTGAAGACGAGACATTTTCGGCGGATTCCGTTACTATAAAGATAAACGGAGTCATAACTCATCCCGGTTCAGCCTATGGCAAGATGGAAAACGCAATTAAAATTGCGGGTGATATTATTGCCGCCCTGCCAAAGGATACGCTTTCACCTGAGACCACCAAAGAACTCGAAGGCTTCATTCACCCGGTTTCAGTAAAGGGCGGCGCAGAATACACCGAGATAAAATTCATCATACGTGATTTTGTAACATCAGATCTTGCTGAAAAAGAAAATACTCTAAAAAACATAACTAATAAGGCATTATCTGCTTATAAAAATAGCAGTTATGAGTTTATTATTGAAGAATCTTACCGCAATATGAATGAAGTATTAAAAACCGTACCGTTTGTTGCAGAGTATGCTTTTGAGGCAGTAAGGCGTGCCGGACTGACTCCGTTTAAAAAATCTGTTCGCGGCGGAACGGATGGCTCAAAACTCTCGTTTATGGGATTACCGTGTCCAAATGTATTTGCGGGTGAGCATGGCATCCACAGCAAGCAGGAGTGGTGCAGCGTGCAGGATATGTTTAAAGCGGTCGAAACTATCGTGCATTTATGCATGATCTGGGAGGAGAAGGCGTCTTAAATCCTGAGTGAACGGCTTTAGCCGTGAGAGAAGGATCCCATAGATAGAACTACTATTTAATTGATGTAAATCTATAAATATATATCCCTAAAACCATGAAAACTATAATAACCTTAGCTTTGCTCATCATTGCAATGCCTTTGCAATCGCAATCTAATCGTATATATTCAGTAGCCATTAGCGGAGGAGGATTTTTTCCAATTGAAAAGCTCTCAAATTCAGTTGAAACTGGTTATAACTTCGGTATTGATCTCGAAACCCGAAAAGAGAATTTTGCATTATTCGGTTCCGGAAAAATAAACCAGGTTAAAGCTTACCGATGGAATTTTGACTCATATGGTATGCCAATTATGGAAAAGTGGACGTACACGATTGGAGAAATTACAGCCGGCGGCAGGTGGTATTTAGGGGAGCCGGATAAACTGAATGCGAATTTAAATCTAGGTTTAGGCATTTACACAGGCAATTATTTTCAAAAGATCCATTGGGGTATTCAGCCGGGCTTTGGCGGCAGTGTTCCTATTGCAAAGAAATTATCCGCCAATTTGAACGTGAAGATCAATGTACTTGAAGTTGAGGAATGGGAGACTTACGCAGGGGTTTATTTGGGATTGAGGTATAGTTTTGGTAACTTAAACAAATCTAAGAATTGAAAACAACTCTATTTGTATTACTTTCGTTCCTGTCAGTAAACATTTGCGCCCAGGGTAAGCAGTATTACACAGGCACTTTCACGGCAGGTGTTTTCATTCCATTTGAAAAGACGGGCGAAAGAGTAAAAACCGGATATAATTTTGGTATGGAACTGGAAGCTCGTAACAAAGGTTTTGCGGTTTATCTGAATTCACGCATTAATTACACCAGAATGAATACTGAAAGTGAGCGATATACTTATGACTACATCACAAATGCACGGCCATACACGATCATAGAATTGAATATGGGTCCAAGATTCTACTTTGGTAAAATGAAAGAACTGAACGCGAATATTGATCTTGGTTTCGGATTGTATACTGGCTCGTACAGCAAAGAGCTGTTGTGGGGTCCGCAGGCTGGGTTTGGCATTAGCTATCCAGTCTCTAAAAAACTCTCCCTGGCACTTAACGGCAGGCTAAATGTCCTTGGAATAGACTATGGTCAACCCTATGTGGGAATTCATACTGGTGTTAAGTACATACTCAATCAATAGCTGCTTTTGATTATATGTCATTTCCCCTGGAAGGTCGAAGAACTGGAGAAGACATGTGGGAACACAAGGGGGTCATAATTACAATGGGCAAATTGAACCGCGAATTTCAGTAGTAATCTTTATTTATATCATAATACCCCCTCTGTATCTCCCCCTTGAAGGGGGAGATGGGATTGATGTATTAGTGACACATTTGCTTATGTTTTTGTATCATTTCCCCCTGAAAGGGGGAACACAAGGGGGTAATCCTCTACAATTAATGAAAGATCCTATTTCAAAGATTTTAAGATTGCTTCAACCTCAAAACTAATTACCTTCAATACTTCATTGATATTCCCGAAAACCTCTTCATTTGTAAACCTCAGGAATTTAACACCATATTCTTCAAGTTTGTTTTGTCTCCAGGCATCGTATTCTTTTTCTTCATCTGTTAAGTGTGTTAAACCATCAATTTCTATAGCTAACTTTATCTTCGGCGAGTAGAAATCAACAACAAACTTATCTATACTGAATTGCCTTCTGAAACGTATATTATGGACCTGTTTTCTTCTGATATAATTCCATATCAAAACTTCGGCATGAGTCATATTATTGCGAAGTTTTCTACGGCGTTCTTCAAGCTCTTTTATGTTGTATTTTAATCTTAATTGATTTATCCTGAATACCCCCTCTTAGTCTCCCCCTTGCAGGGGGAGATGGGTTTTACTTTGAATTTCAAATTATTAATTCAGCCTCAATATCATTTCCACCTGGAAGGTCGCAGAACTATGTGGACAAGTTATAACATTATTATCATTTCCCCCTGAAAGGGAGAATACAAGGGGGTCATAATTACAATGGGCAAATTGAATCGCGAATTTTTGTAGTAATCTTTATGTATATCATAAAACCCCTTCTGTATCTCCCTCCTTGCAGGGGAGATGAAAAGCTAGAATCATACTCGTAAATATTCACGGGTTATCCGGAAATGCGCCTTCTTCCCATACATGGAAATTCATTCCGAACGGATCACTGAACATTATTGAGTGCTCATTGTACTCCTGCGTAATAGTACAATTTTCAGCAAGCAAAGCTTGCTTTGCTTCAGCCAGGTTATCGGTTTTGAATTCAAAAAAAACTGAACCGATGCCCTCGGGGTTATTTTCAAATACGAAATTGATTCCGTCCTTATCAAGGTAAGCGTCATTACCTCGCTCCTCAACAAAATCCATTCCCAGAACGCGTTTGTAAAAATCTACAGCTTTGGCGTGATCGCCAACCTGAATTGCAACATATGGTGAAAATTCGAACTTCATTTGCCTGCCTCCTGCAAATACACCCACACGGAAACCTGCATAAGCTTCCAATGGTTGTAATTATTAATAAATTATTTCTTAAATTTACAGATTAATTATCAAAAATAATACGTACCATATGAAATTAAGGATTGGCTTATTTGTTTTATTTCTTCTTATATTTAGCGGTTTAACAATTTCGCAGGATGAATTTGTACTTCAGGAAGGCACTGTTGTTGTACCTGTTGATGGAGAGCGGGCAAAAGAACTGCTTACTACCGAGGATGATTATACAGCTATACTCAGCAAGTTTGACCTTATGAGCAAAGCCGGCTCGAAAAGTGATTCCGTTACCCTTGCAGATTACTTCAGCAGGGCAGTAAAGACAATTAAACCATGGACTGATGACGACAAAAAGGGGTTAAAAAAAGTAGTTGAATCGGTAAACAAGAAGATAAAAGAACTGGGTTTAAAACTTAAAATGCCGGCGAGGATTGAAATCATTAGCTCTGATATGACAAATGAAGGCGGAGCCAACGGGTATACCCGGGGAAATTACATTGTATTAAGGGATGATATGACCGAAGGAACATCCGGCAGTTATGAGGGTACATTTATACATGAGCTGTTCCATATTTTATCAAGGTATGATCCCGGTATGAGCGAAAAGGTTTACAGTATCATCGGATTCAAAAAGTGCAATGAAGTTTCGTACCCGTCTGAAATTGCTGATTTGCGGATATCAAATCCCGATGCGCCGTTTAACAATTTTTACATTACGGTTAAGTATAACGATAAGCCCGTTGATGTGATGCTCATCTTATTTTCCGGAAGGCAGTATTCCGGCGGAAGTTTTTTCGGTTATATTCAAATAGGTTTATTGGCAGTTGAAGGGGATGAGAACAACAAAAAAGTGGTTTACCAGAATGGTAAACCACTTTTTCTTAAATTCAAAGAAGTGAAAGATTTTTACGAGCAGACCGGCAGGAATACTGATTATAATTTCCACGCCGAAGAGCTCTCAGCAGACCAATTTGTTATGCTCGTGAATCAACAGCAGGGTTTGCCGAATCCTGAAATAATTGAAGCAATGAAAAGTATTATGAAATGAACCTAAAAATTAAAAACCAAAGCTGTATTTACCATTAATAGTTTTATAATACCGGGTGAAATGTGACTATCCATAACGGTTAAAGAAAGATCAACATTTTTAAGTTTATATGTAAACCCGCCTGTTAAAAAATATTGCGTGAAATCTCCTTCACTGCCGGGGAAGCCAACCTCATCGTTATGAAAATCTCTAATATCAAAAGATGTGAAGAAACCTGTTCTTAGCGTCAGATTCTTGTTCATGTAATATTCAAATCCAAAGTTAACATCATTTTTGTCGAGGAAACCTTTCATCTCAGAAGTTCTTTGGAAATTGTAGTCAAAAGCCAGGCTTAATTTGTTGTTCATGGTCAAAAAATTAATACCTGCTGATATTTTGAACGGGTATCTTCCAACAAATTTGAAATTAGGAGAGATAGAAAAGTCTTCCGATGACTTAATATCAGATTTAAATCCCGGCGTAAATGTTAATCCTGCCGAAAAAGTTTTAACCGGTTTGTAAAACAAACCAACTTGCACATTGAGTCTTTCGAAAGAATTCGTAACTTCATGCGGAACTATAGGATCTACAATTGTTGTAACTCCTCTTATATCATTCCTGTACATATTATAAAAGATGTTTGCCCCGAATCCAAACTTTTCAAAGTGAATAATAACCGGCAATGATATTGAATGAATATTCATATTATATGAAAACTCATTGTT
>JABFSP010000405.1 GCA_013140565.1 Ignavibacteria bacterium | reverse complement strand
TGAAGAATCTATTTATAGCTTTATTATTTTTCCCTGTTATGTTATTTGCACAAACCGGCCCTAAAATTGAAATTGTTGGCGGAGATAATATCAACACCGGCAATCACAGAAAAGGACAGGAATTAACGCATGAAATTACCTTTAAAAATGTAGGTGATCAGGATCTGCTGGTAACAAGTGTGCAGACTTCCTGCGGGTGCTCAAGCGCCCTTGCAAGCAGCGATGCCGTAAAACCCGGTGAAACCGGAACCATTAAATTCACTTTTAACGGTCAGGGGATGGGTTCAGTTACAAAAGTTGTGATGATAACCACCAACGAAGCAGGGGGTTCAACCAAAAATGTTCAAATGACAATGAACCTTGTTGACCCGGTTACTTTAAACCCCGGTTCTATTATTACCGAGGGTAAAGTAGGCGATGAACTGAATCAAAAGGCTTCTATTCAAAATACCATGGATAAGGAAATTGATATTACCGAATTAACTTCAAATACCCCGGTAATAAAAATTACTTCCGATAAGATGATACTAATGGCAGGTGAGACTGCAAATCTTGATATTTCAATCAAGATATATGAAGAATCAGCAATTAATGCCGCAATCATAATTAAAACCACTGAAGGTGAGTTCCAGATACCGGTATTGGTTGATGTAAAAAATAATTAATAATTTAAAATGATTTTTCTAATTTGAGCAAAAAAGCCTTATTACAGGTTGCGGGAATTTTAGTAATTACGATACTGGCGGGAATATTTTTTAACCTGTCCAATCCCAATAGAATACAGTTTATTGCAAATGAGAAAATTGTGAATTTTTCTCAAAGTGATAGCCTGCTGAACGCACTCAGGATCCAGGATTCAATTCTAAAGGCAGCTGATTCACTTAAGAATACTTCAAACAGACGGGAAGATTCCCTAAGGCTTTCACACGAAAAACATATCCAGGATTCGATCTTAGCGGTAAATAAAACCGATTCTTTAAAACGCATACAGGATTCGCTTAAGACCGTAAACCAGAAAAAAGAAGATTCAATTAAGAATGCGCAGAACCAGGTGACTGATTTTGCCAAACCAATTGATATCAAAATAGATTTTGCTAAAGCGCTATTTGACAAAAAATACAGATTCATTGATGCGAGGGATATTTCAGATTACGGCGCAGGTCACGTACAGGGTGCGTTAAATATCCCGTTCCATGAGATTGAAAAGTATAAGGATAGGCTTAACGACCTGCCCAAAGACCAGGTTTATATAACTTACTGCTCTTCAGCCTGTGATGTGAGCATTGATATGGCGTATTATATGGCTAAGCTGGGTTTCAAAAAAGTTTATATCTTCCATGGCGGATGGGATGAATGGAAAGCAGCAGGGTATCCCGCAAATTAGGAGATCATGAAAAAGTTATTTGAAAATAAATATATAGCTATAGCGGCAAGGATCGTTCTTGGCGCGGTATTTATGTACGCCAGCTTCGATAAGATGGCTAACCCCGAGACGTTTGCCAGTATTATCGATAATTATCATATACTTCCATACCAGCTTGTGAACGCACTCGCTATCTTTTTGCCATGGCTGGAATTGATCACCGGTTTACTTCTTATCACAGGCAAATGGGTAAAAAGTTCTTTGCTGCTATACAATGTAATGCTTGTTGTTTTTATAATCGCATTATCGCAGGCGTTAATTCGCGGACTTGATATATCATGCGGCTGTTTCAGCGTTAATCCTTCATCTACATCTGAAGTATGGCTCAGAATAGTAGAAGACATCATTCTGCTGTTTGTTGGCATAATGCTGTTTAAATACACAAAGGATGAAGACACGGCTATTCAAAATAGTGAAATTGAAAATAAAAATTTAATAAATCAAACTAATTAAACTATGAACACAGGAAAAACAGGAAAGATCTTATTCTTGGTCTTTGGAGTATTGCTTGTAGGCGCGTTTTCAGCGTTCCTTGTAAATAAAAATTTACATGACCCTAAAACACACCCGCCCGTAATTACATTTAAAGAAGATAAGATCAACTTAGGTGATGTGCCCCAGGGTCCGGCGGTTGATGGTGTGTTTGAATTTACCAATACAGGCCAGAGTTTACTTGTGATCAAAAAAATTCAGCCGGCATGCGGCTGCACAGGTGTAGTGGCTGATGAGAAAAAAGAATACCAGCCCGGTGAATCAGGTAAAATAAAGTTTACTTTTAACACAGAAGGCAGAAGCGGTGTGAATGAAAAAACCATCACTATTGAAACAAATCACCCGGTTCAGCCGACCAAAGTAGTATCTTTCAGCGCAAATATTATAGTGCCGCCGGCAAAATAATATGATGAAAATAGGTTTTTTGCAGTTCAAACCTGAGCTTTGTAAACCGGACGAAAATATACTGAAGGTCCGGGAAATCATTTCAAACTGCAAAAATAGTTATGATCTTTTAGTATTGCCCGAGCTTGCAAACTCGGGCTATTTATTTTCATCCCGTGAGGAAGCATTATCCGCCTCTGATGAAATACCCGGCGGCAATTTTTGCCGCGCCCTTGCGGAAATTTCAAAAGAAAAAAATGCTTTTATTGCCGCAGGTATAAGTGAAAGGGCAGGGGATAAGCTCTATAACTCCGCAGTACTGGTTTCACCAAACGGTGATATTGATACATACCGCAAAACTCATCTTTTTCTGGATGAAAAAGTATGGTTCTCGCCCGGTGATACCGGGCTGAATGTTTTTGAAATTTCAGGAAAATTCGGAAAAGTGAAAGTTGGAATGATGATATGTTTCGACTGGATATTCCCTGAATCAGCAAGAACACTTGCCCTAAAAGGCGCGCAGATAATTATTCATCCTTCAAACCTGGTGCTTAGCTACTGCCAGCAGGCAATGTTCACCCGTGCGGTTGAAAACCGCGTATTCACAATTACGGCAAACAGAACGGGCACGGAAATCAATGGTGATAAAGAGCTTTATTTTACAGGTAAGAGCGTAATTGTAGATACAAAGGGAAACTACCTGTGTACTGCCGGTGAAAATGATGAAACTATAATGATCGCTGAAATTGATCCTGAAGCGGCATTGGATAAGAATGTTACTGCTAAGAACAATATTTTTGAAGACAGGCGTGAAGAATTTTACTTCTGAATATTCGGTGAATTAATTTCTGCGCCAGTCAATATAGGTTCCCTCTTTGATATTATTTCTGTCAGCAAACCCTGCGTTAACTTCAACTACATAAATCGAAGGATTCATAGATGGAAGACTTGCTTCTGAATACGGTACAGTATTCCTGTGTATCTTAACTATACGCTTTTTGGAATTGATGAACATAATATCCAGCGGCATAACAGTATTCTTCATGTAAAAGCTCTGGTATTCTTCAACGGGGAATAAAAACAGCATTCCCTGGTCTTCCTGCATGTTTTCCCTGAACATTAATCCTAAATGCCTTGTCTCTTCGGTTTCAGCAATTTCCACATCAATTTTCTTCAGCAGTTTTTTGGCGGAATCCTGAAAATAGACTTCACCCTGTTTTTTGAACTGCGTTTTTGATGCATCCTTGTTATTGGTAGTATCAATTTTTATATCATCGGGCTGTTTCTGACAGGAAGAAACGAGTACCATTGCAGCCATCAGCAAAGCAATTATCCCGGGTATTTTATAATAATTATTTGTATTCATAATATAATTTATACTTTATTTAGCTATCAAGCCTGTTTATTTCATCCCTTAATTCCGCTGCGCGTTCAAACTCAAGGTCCTTTGCCGCTTCAACCATCTGCTTGCGCAGCTGGTTTATCAGGTCGCGGCGTTCAGCCGGATTATTGCGTTCAAGCGCTGGGTCAGTTAGTATCGATAGACTTGTCTTATGCTGGTCCTTTTTAGCTTTGTTTTTCCGCTGATCATTCCTGCCTTTTGAATCTGCAATAACCGTTGAGCTCATAATTTCTTCCAGAGTTTTAAGCACCGTCTTTGGATTGATATTATGTTTTATATTATATTCTTCCTGAATTTTTCTTCTCCGTGCGGTTTCTTTAATAACCTTATCCATCGAGTTCGTGATCTTATCAGCATAAAGTATAACAAGTCCGTTCACATTCCTTGCAGTTCTGCCGGCTGTCTGCATCAATGATTTTTCGCTGCGCAAAAATCCTTCCTTGTCAGCATCAATTATGGCTACCAGCGATACTTCCGGCAGGTCAAGCCCTTCGCGGAGCAGGTTCACACCAACAAGTACATCAAAATTACCAAGTCTCAGGTCACGCAGAATATCAACTCTATCCAGTGCGTCAATTTCTGAATGCATATATCTTACTTTGATGCCAATCCCAATCAAATAATCTGTCAGGTCTTCGCTCATTCGTTTTGTAAGTGTTGTTACAAGTACGCGTTCATTCTTTTTTGCCCTATCGCGAATTTCATGTATCAGGTCATCTATCTGTGTCTTTGTGGGTCTAACCTCAACCGCGGGGTCAAGCAGCCCGGTTGGGCGGATAATTTGCTCTACATAAACACCACCGCTTTTTTTAAGTTCATATTCAGCGGGAGTTGCGCTTACATATATAACCTGATTCTGCATTGATTCCCATTCGTCAAACTTCATCGGGCGGTTATCCAGCGCTGAAGGCAGCCTGAAACCGTAATCTATCAGAGTCTGCTTTCTCACTCTATCACCCTGGTACATACCATTAACCTGCGAAACTGATACATGCGATTCATCCACGATCAGCAAATAGTCCTTGGGGAAATAATCAAACAGGCACGAAGGCCTTGAGCCCGGCTCCCGTTGGTCCATATACCGCGAGTAATTTTCAATACCCGTGCAGTACCCAACTTCCTGTATCATCTCCAGGTCAAAATTGGTTCTTTGTTCAAGCCTTTGTGCTTCAATAAGTTTACCTTCGTTCTGCAGTTCAGCAATCCTTGCATTTAATTCCCTTCGGATATCAAGTATAGCTTTTTCCTGCCTTTCAGGTGATGTTACAAAATACTTTGCCGGGTATATCGCGACTTTTTCATCAGTGCCTATTATCTCTCCCGAAGTCTTATCGAAATACATTATGCCTTCAATCTCATCATCAAAAAGCTCAATTCTTACAGCCGTTTCATCTTCATATGCGGGGATAATATCAATAACATCACCCCGTACACGGAAGGCACCCCGTTTGAATTCAAAATCATTTCTTACATAATGAATATTGATAAGCTTGTTCAGCAATTCCTTTCGCGGGATCTTTTCTCCGCGGGTTAGCACAAGTACCTGGTCAGCGTATTCCTGCGGCGCGCCTATGCCGTATATGCACGAAACCGACGCGATGATTATCACATCATCCCTGCCTTCAAGCAGGGCAGTGGTTGCGCGCAGGCGAAGCCTGTCAATTTCATCATTGATCGCAAGATCCTTGGCAATGTATGTATCTGATGACGGGATGTATGATTCCGGCTGGTAATAATCGTAGTAACTGATGAAGAACTCAACCTTATTTTTCGGGAAGAACTTTTTGAACTCACCGTAAAGCTGCGCGGCCAGAGTTTTGTTGTGTGACATAATAAGCGTAGGCTTGCCTACATTTTTTATGACATGGGAAATTGTGTAAGTTTTCCCTGAGCCCGTCACACCAAGCAAGGTCTGATACTTATCACCCCTGATGATTCCTTCAGTAAGTTCTTTAATGGCTTTGGGCTGATCTCCTGAGGGCTTATATTCTGATTCTAATTGAAATTTTGCCAATTGAGTATTTTAAATTAAAAAGGGCTGAATTTAAAATTAATTCCTGCTGAAATTTGCAAGTGTTATACAAACATCATCCTGCGCTGCGCGCATTTCAGAGGCATTGCCTCCGAAACCATTCATTAC
Organism: Ignavibacteria bacterium; assembly: GCA_013140565.1. GTDB lineage: Bacteria > Bacteroidota > Ignavibacteria > Tepidaquicellales > OLB5 > OLB5. The sequence goes on along the minus strand of JABFSP010000405.1, from coordinate 2,550 downwards.
AATATAAAACATTAATATCTCGCTGTCTTTATCTATTACATAACCTGATAATGCGCTAACACTGTTTATAGTTCCGGTTTTGGCATATACATTGCCTTCTGCTTCTGTGCCTATCATCCTCTTCCTCAAAGTCCCGTCCTTGCCGGCTATTGAAAGTGAATTCATGAAGTAATCAAATACAAAACGGTCATCGTACATATATTTCAGCATCTTCATGTACATATCGGCGTGAACTTTATTGTAACGGGTTAACCCAGAGCCTTCGAGTATTTCATAGGAATACCTGTCAACGCCCAGCTCGGTCAAAAATGAGCTTACTACATCCTGGGCATCTTCAAGTGATGCAGGCTGATTCTTGTACTTGGCGCCAAGCAGCTTAAAAACCGTTATTGCTGAGTGATTATCACTTTCCTTAAGCATGTATGATAGCACGTCGTAAATAGAGTGGCTTACCTGTACAATTTCCTTGGCGCCGCCAGGTGTTGTGCCCGCTATCACAGTGCCCTGTACGCTTATTCCGATTGCGCTCAGGTTGCTTGAAAGCAGGTTACCTGTACTCATTGCACCATAAGTCTTATCCAGGCATAGCCCTGAAACATATGGCCAGTAACTTGGTCCGGTATCACCCTTGTACACACCTGAGAGGGTTTTATATACATTATCAAAGTATGAATCATCGGCAACTATGTTGCCGGTTATTTGTTTTATTCCTGCTTTATTTATTTCTTCTGCCAAAACCTGTATATCACCTGAATTAAGATCAGGGTCGCCGTAACCTTTTATGTAAAGATTCCCGTCAATTGAGCCATCTTTAATATTATTATCATCTGTATAAATTATTGTAGGTATCTGGTAATTTGCGCCAAGTTTTGCGTAAGCCGTTGCTCCAACAACTATTTTTGTTATCGATGCGGGTATCATTCCCAATTCAGGATCAAGCTCATACATTACCTTGTTAAAATCAGCGTGCATAACCTTGCATGATACCTTTATACCGGCATTCTTTAACGGCAGGCAAATTGAATCAAGCTTTCCCGCAAGCTCATCAATTTTTTCCTGGGGTATCTTTTGTGAGTACGAAAATTGATATATGAAAAGTACAGCAAAAATTAAAGCTGCTTTTAAGATCGATGTATTTTTATTCGTCATATTCAATTTAAAATTTTAGAAAGATCTATTTAATTGTTTTTTTTGCTTCGTTCCATATCGCGTCCATCTCTGCAAGGTCAGATTCAGTTACTTTTTTACCGCGCGTATCAAGCTCAGCTTCTATGAAATTAAAGCGTTTTATGAATTTTTCTATCGTAAGCCTCAGCGCGTTTTCGGGATTTATCTCAAAAAACCTTGCGTAGTTAACTATCGCAAAGAGAATATCACCAAGCTCTTTTTCAAGTTTAACTCTGTTTTTGTCTGTAAGTTTCCCTTCGTTATCCTTCTTAGCTTCAGCTTCCTGCTTGAACTCCTGCAGTTCTTCATCTATTTTTTTGAATGCGTCAACGCTGTTATCCCAGTCAAAACCAACCTTAGCCGATTTCTCCTGTATCCTGTATGCACGGGTAAGTGATGGCAGATTCTTAGGCACACCCTCAAGCACCGATTTTCTTCCGGCTTCATTCAGCTTGATATGCTCCCAGTTCTTCAGTACTTCTTTTGTGCCGCTTACTTCGGTATCGCCAAATACATGCGGGTGGCGGGTTATCATTTTGTGATTGATAGCGTTTATTACATCCTTAAGGTCAAAATGCCCGTCGCCTTCGGCAATAATGGCATTAAACGCCACATGCAGAAGCAGGTCGCCCAGCTCCTTTTTTAGCTCATCGTAATTTCGTTCGTCAATTGCTTCTAATGTTTCGTATGTTTCCTCCAGCAGTAAGTGGCGTATAGAATCATGTGTCTGCTCTTTATCCCAGGGACACTCATTCCTCAGCCTTTTCATTATACTTACAAATTCATCAAATTCCTTTACGGGATTTTCGGGTTTCAGCTTATGCAATTTACTTATTTCTTAATGTTATAAACGCAAAAATAGCCATTTATGATGCTTAATAAAAGTCAGTTTGCGGGTTAAGTGAGCGGGTGAAGTGTAAAATTGAAGTAAAAACAACATAGTATAATATGAAAATTGAAACAATTAAAGTCCGGAATTGAAAAAAAGTAAATATCACAAGTATCATTTCACAACGATCATTTTCCTTGTTTGAACAAAATTTCCCGCACTCAGGCGGTAAAAATAGATCCCCGATGAATATTCCTCTGCGCTCCACACAATATTGTACCTGCCCGGCCTGAGTGTTTCATCAACCGGTAATTCAGAACTTTTGCCAAGTATATCAAATATTTCTAATTTAACCCTGCCCGCTGTGGGTACATCAAATTGAATTTTTGTTTCAGGGTTAAACGGATTAGGGAAGTTAGGATATAACATAAACTCTTTTGGGATGTGATTCCCCTCAGTAATATTTACAATTGCTGAAATTGGCAGTTTATAAAAAGTTAGAGCGCCTATGCCTCTTATATTCTTTAACCAGGGACCCTTATACAATATTGTTG
>JABFSP010000105.1 GCA_013140565.1 Ignavibacteria bacterium | reverse complement strand
ATACTTGAAATAGTGCGAAGAGTAGCCAGCAATGTTGATGGACTTACAATCACAATATTTTTTTCAAACGCATCATAAAATAATGCCGCGTCATTTTGCACTGCCAGTGCGAAAGCCGGTTCAATAGGAATAAACATCAGCACAAAATCCAGGCTTTGCAAACCGTAGAGATTCTGGTAATCCTTCGGACTCAATCCCTTAATATGCCTGCGAATAGAATTTATATGCTCACTTAAAGATTTTTCCTTCAATAACTTATCATCTGTTGAGCAAAACGCCTCATAAGCGGTTAATGATACCTTGGAATCAATGATCATACTTTTATTATCGGGCATGTTAACAATTACATCGGGTCTCAAATTTGCGCCGTCATCAGATTTAATTGTCTCCTGAATTACAAATTCGCGCCCTTTTACAAGACCGGATTTCTCGAGGATACTTTCAAGTATATACTCACCCCAATTGCCCTGTGTCTTCGAATCACCCTTTAAAGCACGCGTAAGATTATTTGCTTCTTCTGACATTTGTTTATTAAGCTCATGCAGATACCTGAGCTGTTCAGCAAGCGCTGCCCGCTCTTTGGTTTCCGTAATATAAACTTCGTTTACTTTTTTCTCAAAATCGGCTATACGTTCTTTTAATGGAGTTAAAATTGTATCGAGATTTTCTTTATTCTGCTCTGTGAATTTTCTGCTTTTATCTTCCAGTATTTTCCCGGCAAGATTTTCAAATTCTTTCGTAAATTTTGTTTGTAATTCCTCTAACTCACCCTTCTGCTCGGTAAGCCTGGTTTCAAGATTGTTATAGTTAGCCTTCGAAGTTGAGAGTTCATTCCCAAGGACTATTACTTTAGACCGTTCATGTTCAGTTTCTGACCTAGCATCACTGATCTGCTTATCCTTTTCTATTAAGGATTTTTCTTTTTCTTCAATTTTGGAGGATAAACCTGATTGTTTACTTTTGGCAATGAAAAAGCCAAGCAGCACCCCAACAATTACACCGGCAATTAATAAAATTATTTCCATTTATTATATACTTCTACTTTCCTTTTTTCTCTCTTGCTTCTTCAAGGTATTTGCTCATTGTTTCCTTTAAAGATGGATCCATGTTGAGACCTTTTTCCATATTTAGTATGGCATTGTCATAGTCACCCTTATACAAATATGCAATTCCCATTCTGCATAAAGCTTCCGCTGAAAACGGGTCAAGCTCCAGCGCTTTGGTAAAATCAGCAATTGCTTCATCGTAGCGGCTCATTTCGCGGAATATAGCGCCGCGGGTATTGTAAACATCAACGCGGTTCGGACCCAGCTCAACAGCTTTATTCAGGTCATCCAGTGCGCCTGTGGTATCACCGTTAAAGAGCCGCATTGAACCGCGGTTCTTGTACGAATCAACATTTTCCGGCTGTATCTTTATAGCTTTATCCAAGAAGCCAAGCGCTTCAACGGTCTTGCCTTCACCATAATAAATTACCGCAATAGAATTCATTGATACAACATCCTTCGGATTCAATTCAAGCGCTTTGTTGTAACTTTTTAAAGCTTCAACCCCATCCTGCATATAAATATACGCTGTTCCCCTGCCACTGTATGCTTTGTAGTTTTTGGGGTCAATTGAAATAGCTTTATCAAAATCACTGAGCGCGTCCTTTATTTTTTTCAGGAAAATGTACGTATTGCCCCTCGAAATATATCCTTTTGCGCTATCGGGATTATATTCAATATACTTGCTGAAGCTGAAATGCGCATCAGTAAATCTGCCCTGGGCGAAGTACTCCTCACCCTGCGTGAACAAACCCTCAGCATCCTGTGAAAATGCTGAACCCGTAATAAACAAAATTAATAATAAATATCCTGCTATGTGTATCATGTAATGATATTAATTAAGATGTTTTTGCCTTAACCAGCTCACTTACTGTTCTGCCGTCATATAAACCGTTATATTTTTCTTTGAAAAACGGCATAATTTCTTTCATGGTTTTGCCTTCGGTAATGAGCGATGCTACTATCTCTTCGATCTTCTCTTTGCTTAACTGGGCAGGCAAATACGCTTCTAGAATTTTCTTCTCTTCATTCAGCTTGGCTTTGGCTTCTTCGCTTACATCAAAAGAAAGTGTTTCATCAGCGTTCTTCATGAATTTACGGATGATCTTAAGTTCATCATCTTCGGTCATTTGAGTGCCGTTTTTTGACTGTGTGAAAATTTCGGCATACAAAGTAGAAAGCAGGTTAGCTTTTACTGTTTCTTTGGCAAGTTTTGCCTGCTGCATATCCTTACGGATCGTTTCAATAAGCATGAATAACTCCTGTTAATTATAATGTAAAATAGTTTTAAATAATTGCAAAGATAGCGAGCCATTGTAAAAGATAAAATGCATTTAAATCAATAAAAAAGCCTCTTTTGTTATACAAAAGAGGCTTTTCATATACTAAATACTCTGCAATTTACTTCACTATTTGCTGCCTTGCAACTTCTTCCCATGATTTTGGTGAAAAGTAGCTGTACGATTCGCGCCTGTATGTTGCGTAATACGCATAACCCCAAATGGGAGTATTTGGATAGTAGTAGAGATTTCCTGTTGATAGATCCAAAGCTGACGGAAATTCAGCCGCAGCGAAATGTTTTGGACAATATTGATTCAGATATCCGACAAGCTCAGATGACAGATTTTCGGTAATGATAAGCGGGTAAACCACAAGCATAGCTCCAAATCCGAGCGGCATTCCTGTTCTATGACGGTTTGCAAGCGAAAACATTTTTCCGCTGTACATTCTCATTTCCTGACCAGTTGCTCCTTCGGGCATATACTTAACGCAAATATAACAGTCAACTTTGCCGAACTTTGTTACCTCTACCCTGCTCCTTTTGAAAACCCTGTCAGCGCCTGCTTCTGCATTTACGTTAATAGCTTCAAACCCGTAATACTTCAGCCAGCCATCAAGCATCTGGAAATACTTATCTGATCTTTCGGACATATCCTGTATTTAATTAGTTACTCAATAATAATCATAATTCATTTCCATAGAAATGAATTATATTTAACCACCGGTATAGCGGTTCTGTTTACCGCCTTCTGTTCCAGTTAATAGTATCAGCATTAAGCAGTCTTAAATATGTGTTTGAAGCGTGTTCAAATCCGACCCAGCAAAAGTAGGTACTGTCTTCCCCTGATGCACCGCAGTTAAGCGGATCAAATGAGCCAAGTGACTGTTTGGTTTCAACATGTTTATACACCACACTGTCTTTCAGGTAATCATGCGCAGTTTGAATAACAGCTGCTACAAGCGGCGGTACAGTTGTTGGTATATTCCCGCTGATAATTTCCGGCAGACCCGCCCATGCAAAAGGAACAACGTCTTTGTTATTCACACAACGATGTGATTCTGACCCGGTTGCAGTCATTTGTGAGTGATATGTACCAACAAAACTTATGTTACCCACCGTTGGCGCCGCGAAAGTATACGTTTCAAGTTTAAACCTTGAAGTGAACCCCTGGTCTAAAAACCATTTTGTTATCAGGGTTGCCATAGCCCCGCCGAGCGAGTGACCTGTTATAAACAACTTCTGCTTTGGTGCGTTAAGTGTATTAAGATAAGACTGTAAGCTTAAGAATGTTAACGGATCGGTTGTATTAAGTAACGTATCCAGACCCTTGAGCGAACCAAGGGCAACTGAATCTCCTCCGCCGGAAAACGGCCATTTTTCCATATCCCACACTTCTATATCTTCAACAATATTGGCAAAATTGAATACGGTGCCCCTGACGCAAATAGCGTATCTAATTGAGTCACCGGTTGAATCAACAGCCATGTACAGCAGGTTATCGCCTGTAGGACTCACACCGGGTCCCCAGCATACTTCCCAGTCACCCCCTGTTGAGTAATTTGAATCAGCAAGCTGAATGTTTATAGAATCCCTTATTTGCAGGGCATTTGTATTGCCTTCGGCAACATAGCATAATGCCGAAAGCGTCATCATTACTCCGGCTTCACTCAGGTCATAACCTCCAAACATCGGCGTAGTAACGCCGCCTGTACCCATGAGGTCATCACTGCATCCGCTGTATTGGTATGAAATTACAATAATGGCTATAAGAATGAAAATGACTTTAATTGATTTTGGCATCAGCATTATTTTTAAAAAATGGATGAAATAATTTTTCAAATATACGATTTATTGTAATTGGTGTAAACACATGCTGCGGGGGATAATATTTTTTATGAGATTCCCGCTTTCGTCCCAAAAGGGGTAAACAAGGCCAAGGGGGTAAACGAGGAATGACAAAGTACGCAAAAACAAAAGGCTGTCATTCTACGGAGGTAACGAGAATGTCAGCCTTTTCTAAAGGAGGAGAAAATCAGGAAAAATCCAGTAAGTTATTATTTTACCAATACCATTTTTTTAATATCGGTAAACTCAGATGTTGTAATTCTGTAAAAATAAATACCGCTTGCATACTTAGATGCATTCCAGTCAATTTTATAACTTCCGGCGCTCAACTGGTTATTTACTAATACTTCAATTTCTTTGCCTATCATGTCATAGACAGCAACTTTAACCATTGTATTCTTTGGGATATCAACATTTATCTTTGTAACAGGATTAAACGGATTTGGATAATTCTGGCTGAGATTAAATGTTTTTGGAACAATACCTGCCACAGGTTCTATACCTATAACACTGATACCTGTCATATAAAAATTAATTGTATCGGGGCTTACGCTTCCGACAACAACATTTTTTTCAGCCTGCCAGTAACCGAACCTGTCACAAACAACCCTGTAAGTACCCTGTGTGATGTTATTGATATCATAAGGTCCGCCGCTGCGCGAAACACTGAATCCTTTGAATTCATTTCCGCTCATAGCGTAAACAATCGCATTCTGCAATCCACCCGATTGAGGTGGAGCGACATAAACACCGCCGCTGATAAATGAATTGCCGCCCGTACCTGTAATATTAAATACCCTGATATCTATATTGAAAATATTATTATTAGTATACAATGTTCTGGATGAAGTCCAGCTGATAGTTCCGTTGTTTGTGCCGGCAAAATATGTAGGTACAAATTGAGGTGGATTAGCGTCCATATCTTCATCATCAGGATAAGCCATAATATCAACACTATCAATATTCAGATTCCTGAGCATATAATCGCCATTGGGCTGTATATACGCTGTATCTACCACTATTACGGCATTCTGCTGTGCATCGTATTTTAAAGCTTTTACTATACCATTGGTAACCGGCTGCCCGTTTGGAAATGTAACTCTTCCGCTTACTGCGAACGGGGGTCCGAATATACCGCCGTTAATTGTCTTCTGGACTGAGCCGGAAATTCCTACTGTGTATCCCAAATTGTTCGCGAGGAAGTAAACTGAATTCAGGTCTTTATCAGAACTTGAGATCTGTGAATTCCATATCGCGCTGCCATTGGTAGTTTTAAGTATTATGCCGTCTTCTCCAACTGTGTAACCGATCTGTGTATCCCAGAAGTGAATTGAGTTCAGATCTTTATTAACAATACCCTGTTGTGTCCAGGTTTCACCGCCGTTGGAAGTTTTGTATATTACACCCGAAGAACCGTATTCATATCCGCCTACAGCATATCCAATTTCATTTGAAGGAAAAGTAACTGATCTGAAATCAATATCAGCAGATGAAGGTGATACTTCATACCATGAATTTCCGCCGTTTATGGTTTTATAGATCACTCCATTGTATGGTTCGGTCATCTTACCGCCGGCAATGAAGCCTGTACTGGGATTCCTGAAAAAGACTGAATTGAACTTGTTACCATACATACTTACGAACTGAAGCTCCCATGAAGCCCCGCCGTTAGTGGTTTTTGTGATCTTGCTATTGTAACCTACGGCAAAACCGGTGTTAATATCCGCAAAGTTCACAGAAATAAGTGAAGTCTGCCCGAGGTCAGACCAGCTTACACCGCCATCGGTGGTTTTATGGATCGTTCCTTCGCAAATGTAGCCGGTATACTGATTGTTGAAATGAATTGAAGAACCGCTGAACGCTGTTGATATAACGAGCCAGTTAGTTCCACCGTTTAAAGTCTTTAATATTATTCCGTTACCGGACATGAAACCGGTATTCTGGGAAACAAAATAAACTGACTTCAGAATATTTTCAGTACCTGATTGCAAAGGATACCAGCCTGTTTGCGCAGTGAGGCGGCCGGTCATAGCAAATATCACGGCAACAATTATACCGAATATTATATGTATGTATTTTTTGTTCATAATTAAACCTCACAAAATAATTTCTTTGTATCTGTAAATTCTGAACTGCGTAAATGGAACTACCCATTCATACGTAATTTAACAGTAATTTACAAAAAAAACAGCATAAAAATTATTATCATTACTACCAGGATCTGGAAACCCTGCAAGCTGTTTACTACCATACTTTAATTTCTTTCATTTTTTAACGGATTTCAACTGTTTTTCTATATTATGAGCAATAATAGCAGAAATATGAAGAACAAGCTTATAATTCCGCGCAATGAAAATTTAATTTTGAATTCCATGTTATTATGAATTAGTTCTTTTCTTTTTTATAATCTTCAAGTGTTACAGCCTTTTCCCAGTATGTATTAAACAGGTCTTTCATGTGACCGGCATAATCTGTGTTCTTAATGATCAGATCAGCCTGCTTGTGTTTGGGAACGTTCTTATCAGCGGAAAGATTTATGAATACATTTTCAGAATCGAATACAGAAATGTTGGGAAGTTTAAACCGCGCGAGCCTTACCTGTTCACCGCCCTTTTGGAACAATTCGCAGGCAGCTATCAGCTCATTGTTCATTTCTTTATCATCACTCAGCTGGTAAATTGAACGGATAATTCCGCCATCTTTTATGAATCTTTGTGCATCACGGCTAAGCTCTTCAACCACAACCCTTCTGGGGCTGTACATACCCAGTATTTCTTTAACCGAGCTGTTAACAAGCTCCAGATAGCGTGCCACGCGGTGTTTATTAAAACCGCGGATAAGCTGTATATTCTTATCCGGACCTTCTGTTTTGGTTGATTCGCTTTTATATATCTGCTGAAGTTCACCGAAAGTTTCGTTAAGACTTAAGAGTTTATGATTGAAATTTTTTCTGTAGTCACTTGCTATTTTATCAAGTATTATCGCCGGGTCTATTATCTGGTAATTGAGTATTGTATTAGTTTCAATTTCATTGCAGTAGCCTTTTTCTACAAAAGATTTCAGGATATCATAAATAGAATTACGGATTATCTTAGCTTCCTTTGCGATCTCAGAAGCACTCATCGGACTGCCGCCAAGCAATACAATAAGAACCTTGGATTCATATTCCTTGAACCCTAAAGACTTAAGCCGTTCTATTAAAATTTCCTTGTTCAATATTGCTGTAGCTTTAAACTACTGCAATATAGCATACGATTAAAGTATTGTCAAGTTATAATAATAGCTATTTTAGTTACAAAATAAATAGCTGTAATTGCTTTATTTAAATAGAAAAGGCAGCCATTATACCGGCTGCCTTGATCTAAACAAAAAACACAAATGAAAAAGAAAGGAAAGAAGAATGAAGAAAATAGCTAGGTTTTAAAGAGGGCAAAAAACTTAGCGCAGCTTCCTGATCTGCAGTGATCATAATTGTTTCTCCCGCCCTTCGAAAGAGGACAATCAATCAAGACAGAGGCTGCTGCGCTTATTATCATATAACAAATTATTTTTTTAAAAGAATTCCAGACTTCTGAATCTAAACCGGGGTCATGGATGCTCCATTTTACTTACCTCCGTTGACGCCTTCGGACCAACCTCTAACCCCGGTCAACAACATCAGCAAGGGTTTGAAAACTTTTACACCAGGAGTTAATTTCAATTCTCTTATTCAAAAATAGCACATTAAGTATGATTAGACAAAGATTTTTTAATTTGTTTGTTAAAGGCTAAAAACACAAAAAAAGTGAACGATTTTTACATAAAAGCTTAAAATTTTAAATTTTTCAACAATTCCATTACGACACAATTTCACATTTGTTAAAAACAGTAACCTATATAAAAATCAATAAATTAATATGTTCGCCAACTAAATCTGCTTTTTTGATAAAATAAAAGCCCCCTCATCAATATTTTAAATGATGAGGGGGCCAAAGTACTATATTAAAACCGGTTATTTCAATACTACCATTTTCTTTGTATCAGTATAAGAAGCGGAGATCATTTTATAAAAATAAATACCGCTTGGCAGATTTGAGGCGTCATAATTAATACTGTAATTACCTGATGCAAGTTCTTCATTTACCAGAACCGAGATCTCCTTGCCCAGAGCGTCATAAATTACCAGTTTCAAAAAGCTCTTTTGTGGAATTGAAAACTTTATGACAGTTTCCGGGTTAAACGGATTCGGATAGTTCTGCTCTAAAGCAAAACTTTTGGGAACAATGTTTCCAACGGGTTCTATTCCAATGGTTCCGCTGCAATTGCGGTAGAACTGATCCGCGAAATCAAGAGTACTCATCATATTGCAAATGCTCTCGTAGTTATTATTGCCCCTTTCAATTCCGTATGCGTATACAACAACCTGCGTATCACCCGAAGCCATATTAAACGGACCGGAATTGATCAGATTCCTTTTGTCATTTTGTGTCGAATCATACCAGCCAGTATGCAGGCATCCGTTACCGCTATATACATATTGTGTCGGGTTACCTGTCAACGGATTGTAAATAGTTGAACCGCATCCGTCTTTTCCGCGCATATAATTATATGCGTTAACATAATTATCAGGATCACCGTTACATGGAGTACCACTATTCAGAAATCTGTTATGACCCGTCATTTTCAGCATTTTGTAACCAATTCTGTTATAACAGGGATATTTAGCAGTATCGGAATTCACGCCGGTGTATATTACAGGTCCCTGTATGGCTTTATAGCCTACGGCTGGCGGAGCCGCACCATACTCACTATCCTGGTTATCGAAGTTATAAGTATACGCTGTATTCTTAATACTGTCACATCCTACAGCATCATCCGACGCGTCACCAAGATCAGCATCATTTACCAAAGAAAAATAAGTGCTGTCCCAGTTCTTACCGCTTTTGTTAATGATCTTATAACTTACAAAATAAGAATTTAACATACCCGGTGTTTCATATGCATAAGCAAGCTGCTGAATTTCAACCCCAAGGGGTAATGAACCACCCGGCAGACTCAGCTCTGAAAAATGAGGGTCATTAGTGCAATTGCTGTAATCCATAAAGACTGTGAAAACCATTTCACTGGGTCTGGAATTGTTTACACCGGTTCCCGGCCTGTCAGCATTCCACCCGGGCTGATAACCCGGTATACCGTTTACTTCAAGGTACGGTGCCCCAAGATTGATTGGCCATGCACTCCATGGTGTATAATTAAAGTTGTACGTTCTGCCACCGGCATTTTTTGTTCGCATACCGCCATTAACTAAAGAAGGATCAGTTAGGTTTACAAGGTACCCGTTAAAAGCAGAATCATTGCATACAGAATTGGGCGGCACCTGGCCATTTACAGGAATATTACCCGGAGAGTAGTGTGAGCTGTACATTGAAGCGGCAAGACGCAATTCCTTTTGATTTGCCGCGATGTTTACTTTTGCGCCTATCCAGATTCCGGAAGCAAATACTGCGGTTAATCTTTGAGATGCTGCAACCGGCCAAATCATACCCGCCATTCCGTTTGAGAAAGTTACCTTATCGTAATTAAAATAACCGTCAGTTCTGAATAGCGTGTTAATGTTTCCGCTCTGCAAAAAGATACTCTTTGGTGCAAGGACTGAATTGTTAACGAACGTCTGATGATTGTTATCATCAGAGCTAAAACTGTTTAAAACTGCAAATAAAAACAGGGCTGTAAAGAGGACTAAATATTTCATATTTTAATTTAAGATAAGTTAATGAAATTTCTTATATCAAAGATATAGTAATTTCTTGAAGATGGCAAAGATTTTTTTTAAAGTTTGTTAAAAGCAAATTGTTTATCGAACGCAAACATGCAATCGCATAAACTCACGTAAAATAATAATTTCCGCACCTTAATTCGGAAATTTTACAGGAAAAAATACGCGAAAGATGGGGTTAAGAATTTAAAGTTTTCTTAACTGAGTTCCTAAACCGGGTACAATTACTTCATTGTTTACTTAATCACGATCATTTTCTTTGAATCTGTGTATTTATCAGTACTCAGCCTGTAAAAATAAACACCACTTGGCAGGTCTGAAGCATTATAGTTTATGATGTAATTTCCTGCCGATAGTTCTTCGTTTACAAGAACTGCAATTTCTTTGCCAAGTATATCATAAACCCTAAGGCTGGTGAAATTCTTTTCGGGAATTGAGAACTTAATAGCCGTTTCCGGGTTAAACGGATTCGGGTAGTTCTGCTCAAGTGAATATTTCTGTGGTAAAATATTCCCAATAGGCTCTATTCCGATTGTACCGCTGCAATCATAATAATAGTTTGCTGCACGCTCAAGATTATCAATCAATTGGCATATACTCGTTAAATTACTATTCCCTCTTTCAGCACTATATATATAAGTTACAATTTGTGTATCACCTGATGCCATATTAAAGGGACCGGTATTTACCAAATTTCGTTTATCTCCCTCAAGACTATCGAACCAATTTGCATTTTCGATACAACTTGACCTGTTATAAACATATTTGGTAAGATTTCCAGTCACAGGATTGATCATATCAACACCGCAACCATTCTTCCCCTTCATGAAATTATAAGCATTCACAAAATTATCAGGATCACCTGTACATTCATTCCCTCCATTTATAAATCTGTTATGACCAGTCATTTTCTGCATCCTATAGCCTGTTTTATCGTAACAAGGAAATTTCGCCGTATCTGTGTTATGACCGGTGTATGTTACCGGACCCTGAACCAATTTATACCCAACTGCCGGAGGAGCTTGTCCGTAAATGTTATCGATATTATCATAATTGTAAGTATAAGCAAGATTTTTTGAACTGTCACATCCAACTGCATCATCATTACCTTCTCCAATATCACCATCATTAACAAGGGTAATAAATGTACTATCCCAATTCAATAGACTTTTGTTTATAAACTTAAATGTTACAAAGTATGAATTCAAAAGTCCTGGCAGCCGGTATGCATAAGTAACCTGCTGAATTTCAACTCCAAGAGGAAGTGAGCCGCCCGGTAGACTTAATTCAACATCATGCGGCTCATTTGCACAATTGGTATAATTCATATACACAGAGAACATCAGATCTTCCGGTCTGGAACTATTTACACCATTTCCCGGCCGGTCTGAATTCCACCCCGGCTGGTAGCCGGGAAGTCCGTTAACTTCAACATAAGGCGCTCCCTGATTTACAGGCCAGGCTGCCCAGGAAGTATAAACAAAAGTATATGTTCTGCCGCCTGCAATTTTTGTTCTCACTCCCCCGTTTACCAGTGATTGATCCGTGACACTAACCAGGTAGCCGCTAAAAGCTGAGTCATTGCAAACCGAAACCGGCGGTACAGCACCCATCACAGGAATATTTCCCGGGGAAAAATGTGTGCCATAAAATGACGCTGCAAGTCTCAATTCTTTTTGATTGCCCGGTAAAACTACTTTTGCGCCAATCCAAATTCCGCTGCTGAAAATTACTGATCCGGGACCAAAGAAAAACCCACCATTAAAATGCGGAGGATTAGACTTGTCAAAATTCATGATTCCGTCATTACGCATTACAGTATGGATATTATTACCCTGCAAATAGATACTTTTTGCGGGGAGTATAGTATAATCGGCAGTAATTATTTTATTTTCATAACCGCCGAATGAAGAAGAAATTAAAATAGCAAAGAATAATATTAAGAAAAGGATTATGGTTTTCATAACAAGAGTAGTTAAAATTTTAAAAGAACTTTGATGTAAAATAATATTCCGGTTATCATTTACCAAAGAATTTTTAGCTGTTTTGTTAAGTCATACTATTTTATGATAAATGGCTTTCTTAGCTAAAAATAAAAAACCACAAACAATTCTGGATTGTATGTGGTTTTTTGAGTCGCATTAAGGTACTTTACTTAACAAGGACCATTTTCCTTGTCTGCTGAAAATCATCTGATATCAGATTATAAAAATATATTCCGCTGGAATAACCCGAAGCATTCCAGTTGATCCTGTAATTTCCCGCTTCCAGAAATTCATCCACAAGCCTGATTACCTCTTTGCCGGTAATATCATAAACTATGATGGCTGCACGTGACCTTTGGGGAAGGGAAAAATTTATATTGGTTTCGGGGTTAAACGGATTCGGGAAATTCTGTTCAAGTAAAAAATCCACGGGAACTTCGTTTGAGATATTCTGTATTCCTATTACTGGCATGTTATACGTGTATTTCATCTTACTTATGTTCCCGTGATTGTTCACAAACAGGTTTGCCCTGTCATAATACATTATCTGTTCAGCATAAATATTAGATGTGCCTGTAAAACTGCCGCCGGAATTTGTGGAAAGAAAAAGCGGGTCATATGATACACTGCCGAAGGCGTATAACTTTGGGTCATCTTTAGCGATATCAACCGACCAGCTTGCACCCGGAAGCTGATTGAAAAGCCATGAATTTCCGGATGAGTATGATCTTTTCAATCCTGTTTGGCTTACGACTCCCGAAACCTGGGCGTGCAGCAATACATTGGGAGCTAAATTGCTTAATGCGATGCATGGCATCTCTGAAAAACTTGTATCAAGTACAAAGTCGATAAAATTCCAGGTCAATCCTCTATCAGTAGATTTATTGATCTTTGCCGGATAGTGATTAGTAGATGCATATATAATACGGGAATCTGAATTGCTGACTGCCATATCACACCAGTCATCAAACGGATACTCAGAGATCTTTTGCCATGTGAAGCCGAAATCCGCAGATACGTAAAAAGAATCTCTTGCTCCTAAATAAACTGTATCCGGGTGAGAAGGATCCGAAGTCATAAAATTTCCAATTGCATCAATTTTAACCTGAATTACTTCTGTCCATGATTGTCCGTAGTTGCTTGTTCTGAATATTCTGCACAAATCTCCGCCGGAAGCGGGTGTGCTTAACCCGGCCAACATTTTTGATGAATCATTTCTTGACACAAGAAGTTGTGTGCTTTTATATTGGCCGCTATCAAGCGGTAATGTGCTTATAACAGACCAATTATCCCCGTAATTCAGAGTTCTGTACAGCAGATCCTTTGCAAGTACATATAATACACCGCGTTTTTGATAATTTATTTCAAGAATCTTGTTATAATTGGTTCCCCCTACACCTAAAACCTGGCTGAAAGAAATTGAAGCAGTAGTATTTTGAGAGAGGTTCCATGTTAACCCGCTGTTTAGTGATCTTAATACTATAAATTGTTTATTGCTCACCGCAAATAATCTTTGACCTAACAGTGAAACAGCGTTCAATTGATCCATAAATTCAGTAATAGCAAATGTAAAACTTTGCCCGCCATTGGTCGTATTCCATATTGTACCGCTTTCAAGAATTATTGTGTAATTGTTCGGGCTTAATATTGCCAATGCGTTTATTCCCGGAATCGATTGTATTTTAAGCGGGATTGCTGTCCAGTTTTGTCCTCCATTAGTTGACCTATAGAGTATATTTTCTGAACTCCCGGCAATTATTTCATTTCCTGAAAGATCAAAACATCTGAGGTTTGAAACTGATGGAGTAGCGAGCTGTATCCAGTTACTGCCTCCATTGCTTGTCCTGTACAAACTATTATTATCCCCTGCTAAATAACCGTTTTGAGGATCTATAAATTTTATCTCATTAAGGTTAAACGTTAATCCTGTAGCAACTGCTGACCATGTATTGCCACCATCCATGCTTTTAAAAAGACTTCCGCTGCTTCCGGCAATATATCCCGTAAGCGTATCTGTGAAGTATACAGAATTTAGTATGTGAGCTGAACTTACGGTTATGGTAGTCCACGATAAGGCGCTATTCCTGCTGAGAATAAGCTCTCCGTTATCTGCGGCGCACCAAATATTTGAGCCTATTGAGTAAACTGATTTAATGTTGCGGTTTCCGATGACAGAACTTGAATATGCTGTTCCCCCGTTTGTAGACTTCAGAAATACTCCCGCGTTGCCGACCGCATAAATATTTATTGCAGAAGAGATACAAATATCATTTAATCCCTGAGAAAACGAAGGGAGCACAAAGAGGAATATCATTGTTAAGATTGAGAGCTTTTTCATAATAAATAAATTTAATTTATTGATTATTATCTGACAATTTAAAAATACAATGACTGGAAAAAGAATGCAAAGATTTTTAAATGGTTTTGTTAAAAGAAAATAAGAATATTACGCCGCTGGGAGCAGGATAAACTTCTGAAAATGAGCCATTTTCGCGAAAAAACAAATATCCTAAACTAAAATTTGTTAAATTATTATATTCAGTAAAACCATAATATTATGCGGGAATCTAAACTAACAGAAATGGTAAAGGGCATTAGCCCTGCGGAATTCAAAAGATTCGGTGAATTCCTGAATTCACCTTACCACAACAAGAGCAGAAAAATAATCCAGCTTTATGAGCTGATCAACTTCAGCTATGATGAATTTGACGCAAACATCATTACCAACGAAAAAATAGCGAAAGCCATATTCAGCGGCGAAGGCGATAAGGACCAGAACGTAAGAACGCTCATCAGCACATTCACATCACTTCTCGAAGAATTCCTGATAGTAGAGGAACTGAACAACAATTCACTTCACGGCAAAACTTTCCTGCTCAGGTCGCTTCGTGACAGGAACATACTTAAGACATTTGATATGGTTTCCAAAGAGATCACGGAAATTCAGCAGAAAGATTTTAACCGCAACACCGATTACTATTACAACGAATTTACCTTTAAAGAAACCTGGCTTAACTACCACGGTGAAGATCTGGATATGGACCTGGATAAAAGTTACCTTGAAATGAGTGATAATGCCGACCATTTATTTATAGTAACAAAACTCAAGGTACTGAACACTGTAATAAGCAGAAGGATCCTTTCCGGCATAAGTATTTATAAAACTTACTGGGCTGTTGAAAACATACTTAAATACATTGAAAAGAATATTGATGATATAGAAAAAAAACATCCGATAATCTATTCAGAGTATAAGATCCTGATGATGGTCCTTGAGCCCGAAACTGTCAAACATTTCCATGACCTTGAAAAACACGTATTCCAGAATATAATAAAATATAACGAGGATGAACTTGAACAGGTATATTACTCCCTTTCCAATTACTGCGTAAATAAAATAGCGCTTGGTGAAGATAAATTTGTAAATGAACTGTATAAAATTCACTCCAATTTTGAAAAGACCGGGTTCTATTCCAAGAACAAAAACCTGCAGTACACCGATTTTATAGGGGTTATCATTTGCGGTTTGAATATGAAACATATGAAATGGGTAGAACATTTCTTTGAAACATATAAAGGCAATATTGCCAGCGAAGTAAAACGCGATACAATAAATCTTTCATCCGCTTTAATTGCATTTCATGACAAAAGATATAAAGATTGTATCGGCTATTTGAGTAAAGTAGGCTACAAATTCACATACTTCTACCTGAAGTCAAAGGAAACACTGATAAAAGCGTATTATGAGCTTGGTGAAATTGAATCACTGGAGGCGGTTGTTGATGCGGCAAAACATTACCTTAAACGCCATAAGGAAATGCTTTCCATTCATTTCGATAGGTACATACTGTTCCTTAATTATGTAACGAACCTAATGAAACTTGATAAGAAACAGAAACCCGAACTGAAGATACTGATGAAAAAACTTGACGAGAACAGGACAACAATTGCGCGGGAATGGCTGATAGAAAAAATTATTGAAATGAAGTAGTTCTGTTTGTTATTTGATCAAAACCATTTTCACAGTCCCGGTGATATGTTCTGTGGAAATGATGCAAAAATATATTCCGCTGGAATAGGCCGTTGCATCCAAGGATACTTTGTATTTGCCGGGAGTTAAATTACCCGTGAATAACCTTTCAATCTCTTTACCGCTTAAATCATATATTTTTATGTTTACCTGACTCTTTGCTGCGAGCGAAAACTCGATGTTTGTTTTAGGATTGAACGGATTAGGATAATTTTGAGAAAAAGAAAACTTTTTCGGCAACTCCGATGATATCTGTTGAATTCCAATTGCTGCGCTATAAACCGGGACCAGTTTATAAATCTCTGTTCCAAAAAGATCAAAGACATTTGCCCTGTCAAGATTAAAAATTGATTCGTCTATTTTCCCGATTAAATTTTCCCTTATCGGAGTTTGTGTGTAGGTGTTTCCATTATCAAATGAAATATTTACATAACCTCTATCGGTACCATTTGTATCATAATTGAATGTATACAGCAAATTTGGATCATCATTGGCAATATCCATGCCCCACATCAGCGGAGTAATGTAACCATTTGACCAGGTAGACCCACCGTCAAGTGACTTCCTTAACGCATCTGTGGTGTTTCCTATAAATACATGATATATATTCAGTGGTGAGTATGGTGATGTTACAATGGAAGGCAATTCAGAATTTGTGATTATTGATGAATCTACCTTGGTGAAATTGAGTCCCCAATTTGTTGACCTGAATAACCTTGAAGGAAAATTTGAGCTTATGAATATGATGTTACGGTCAAAATGACTAACAGCAATATCACAGAATCTGAATATTGGTAGACTAGTAATTGCACTAAAATCAGAACCAAAATTTGTTGAACGGTAAAGCGTGCCCGATGCCCCGAAATATATAGTATCATGATGTACCGGATCAGCTTCTATAGGCATTCCGCCATTTAACAGATCTCCGCTGTATACCAGCTGCCAGTTAGCTCCATAATTATTAGTTTTATGAACTGTTGCAATCCCGCTTGAGATATTCCTTAATATAACAACGAATTTGTTACTATCGTAAGGACTGTTTAGAAACCCCCCGCACAAATTAAAATTTGGCATTGTAAACGCCTGGCTCCAGGTGCTCCCCCCGTCTGAACTTCGGTACATTATATTACCGCCTGCTGCAAAAAGTATATGCGGATTTTGATGATTTACTGAAATTGTTTTACCTGATAAATATTGGTTAGCGGGCAGCTGCAAAACTTTTGTCCAGGTATAGGAAATAGTTGTACCTGGATACAAAAGCCAGTTTGCTCCTCCGTTTACAGTTCTGAGCACAACATTATTATTCTCACTGACTGCCCATCCGTTATTTAGATCTGTAAAAAAAATCGAATTCAGTTTCGCAAGCATTGGGTTGCTTTGGTATGTATAGGTGGTGCCACCATCAGTTGATTTCCTGATAAAACCTCCACCCCCAACCGCATAGTGAGCATTTTCATCAATCATAAAAAGTGAGTTTACATCCGATATTCCCATTAGCCTGTAGTCAACAAAACTCCAGTTTGAACCTTCATTAGTTGATCTGTATACTGCAGATCTTTTTCCGGTTACAAATACTGTATTAACTTTTATATCAACTGATAACAATTCTTTATTAATACCGGTATTCAGATTATTCCAGTTCGCTCCGCCATTTGTTGTTTTCAGAACTGTTCCGCCTGAACCACATACAAATCCCGTGTTCGGGTCCCTGAATTTAATATCATTCAGATCTGAGGTTATTCCGCTTGAAAGAGCAAACCATGAAGTTCCCCCGGAAGTACTTTTTAAAATTGTACCGTTTGTTCCGCAAATAAACCCGGTTACAGCATCCACAAAATAAACCGACTGAAAGTCGCTTGAAGAGCTCTGGTTAACTGATTGCCAACCCATACCGGAATTTGAGCTTATAAATATCTTACCTGATTTACCCACAGTACATGCAAAATCTGAAATGGCAAAAACCGAATTAAGATCAGAGTTACCTTCTATTGAGCTTGAAAAGAATTCTCCGCCATTGGTTGACCTTAAGATAAGGCCATTTTTGCCAACAGCTATTACTTTATCATTGCCGCCTGAAGTAACATCTTTCAAACCCTGAGAGAATAAATAGAAAGGGATCATGAAATAAACAAAAAAATGAGTTATTCTTATTTTCATATTGAAAGAAAGTTAATTGGATTATTATAACTTTACTTCTGAAAATATTCAATACGAAAATGAACTTTTATTATTTAAACTTTTTGAAAAGATCGCTGTACCCGTTCAGAAATTCAGCGGAGTTCATTCTCCGCTTGCCTTCCATCTGCAATTCATTAATTTCAAGGAATTCATTCAGCGTAGAAACATACAACTTACCTTCCTTAATAAAAAATCTGCCCGGACCTTTAAGACTATCCCAATGTGACTTGGTTGTCTGGAAAATTTTGATCTGTTTGCTGTTGTATTCAGTGAATGCGCCGGGATATGGTGAGAGTCCCCTGATGAAATCATAAACTTTATCAACTGACTGGTCAAAATTAATTCTGCAATCCTCCTTAAATATCTTAGGCGCAGGGGTAGCTTCGCCATTGTTTTGTTTTGATACAGGAGGATTACCGTTTGTATTTTCAATAAGATCCACCGTATCAAAAACAACCTGTGCACCCAATTTCATAAGTTTATCATGGATCGAGCCTGCATTATCATCTGCATTAATATCTATATTTTTCTGCATTATGATGCCGCCGGTATCAACTTTTTCCTGCAGGAAAAATGTTGTTACACCCGTTTCCCTTTCACCATTAATTACAGCCCAGTTAATGGGCGCTGCTCCCCTGTACTTTGGCAGCAATGATGCATGAAGGTTTATGGAACCGTATTTAGGCAGTTTAAAAATATTCTTTGGCAATATTCTGAATGCGACAACAACGATAAGATCGGGTGAAAGGTCCTTCATCTCTTCAATGAAAACGGGATCTTTAAGACTAACAGGCTGGAGTATGTTGAGCCCGGCATCTACAGCGAATTTTTTAACATCGCTTTGTGCAATATGCTGTCCCCTGCCTTTAGGTTTATCAGGCACTGTTACAACCGCGGAAATATTGTGGTGTGAGTTTAAGAGTATATTAAGTGAAGGTACGGCAAATTCAGGCGTACCCATAAAAATGATATTCATTTTTTGTGAAGTTTTGAGTGCTGCGTGTTTACACTTTTTCCTTTTTTAGGAAGCTCTGCAAGAAGATAATCCGTTTCAATTTCTCCCTTACGGATCAAATCCAGTTCAGGCTTCAGGATCTTTCTTTCATCTTTATTCAGATGGTCAATGAACAATACTCCGTTGAGGTGATCAATTTCATGCTGCGCAACCCTGGCTATAAATCCTTTGAGCTCAATATAGTGTTTGTTAAGGTCAAGGTCCTGGTATTCAATATAAATTGTCTCCGGCCTGGTAACATCACCCCTTACATATGGTATGCTCAGGCAGCCTTCTTCCAGAGTAACTTCACCGTGGTAATCCCTTATTAACGGATTGATCAGGGTTAAGGGTTCGGTCTTGATCTTCTTTTTCTCTTCTGTCCTGGAAATATCAATAACTGTAACAGCAAGTTCGCTGCCAATTTGCGGCGCAGCCAGCCCTATACCTGAAGCTTTATGCATAGTATTAAACATACTGCCAACCAGCTCAATGAATTTATCATCAATTTTCGTGACCTTTTTGGTCTTTTTCCGGAGTACTTCAAAACCGTACGTATATATAGGAAGTGTCTTCAATATTCAAAAATATCCGTAATTGATTGAAAAATCAATTTACAAATTTACATACAAGCTTGCCGGGTGAAATGAATCAGCATTTATCCGGTTTTCATAACTCAAACAAAAATAATATAATAATCCTATTAAGCAAAAGTATATATGAATGAAGAATTAGCTTAATTTTAAACCATAAATCCAAGTATTGAATAAGCGAAGATTTTAGATTAAACTTACATCAATTGAAAGAAACTTTTCGTATATAATTAATATTGAGCCATTTCATCTATAAAATACTACCCGCAGTAATACTGATATTCTTTTCGGTGAGCGTTTTTTCACAAAGCTCAACCGGTTTTAAAACGGAATTAAAACTCAAAGATAAAAAAGTATCATTTGATTCCACCGGTAAAACCGAAAACAAAATAAACAGCGGATCGCAATTCCAAAAGCCAAAATATAAGGTCAATTACTTCAAAGTCGCCGCAATAACCGGAGTAACCGCAGGCGCATTCTGGTGGCTGCACAATTACCAGAAGAACGCATGGTGGAGCGGACAAAGGGGTAAATTCCATATACAAAATGACTGGGATTATGCAATGAGCGCCGATAAAACGGGTCACTTTTTTGATGGCGCACTATTACAGGCAATTTACCGCGGCGCGCTGGAGTGGGCTGGATTTTCACCCACGGCATCAACATGGCTTGGCGCAGCTTTCAGTATTGCGTATATGACAGATATTGAAATTGAAGACGGCTTCGCAACAGACTGGGGATTTTCCATGGGCGACCAGATATGCAACGTTGCCGGCGCACTGTACCCCGTTGCTCAATATTACGTTAAACCGCTAAGAAGCTTTAATTTCAAATGGAGCTATTACCCATCAGAAGAAATAACTTCAGGAAATAAAAACGGTGCTTTCCTCGATGATTATAACGGACAGACAATGTGGCTTTCGGTGAATGTTCACGATTTCCTGGGAAAGAAAGCAAAAAATTTCTGGCCTGATTATTTAAATATTGTGACCGGTTACGGCGTGAATGATTATAAACAATTCGATAAACGATATGCTGATTATTACGTAGGACTTGATCTCAACTGGGAACGCATTATTCCCGGAAATTCAAAATTCATGCTGTGGTTCAAAAATATCATAAATCACTTCAGGTTCCTTCCGCTTCCGGCTTTAAGGTTCAACAAAGATGGCGTCCAATATATAGTAAACTGGTAATGAAAAAAATAACATTAAGCATTCCGCTTCTTTTGATGATTGCTCTTAATTCGGTAATTGCGGGTGATATTTCCTTTAAGCCCGGCGAAATAAAACTCAAGCTGAAAGAAAGATCAGCAGTTGAGTATTTTGATCTGAACAAAAAAAAGGAAAACAATATTTCAGTAAAAAGCACGAAGCTCTCATTTACTGAAAGTACATTCCAGTCAGCTTACAACCCGAGGAAAATAAAACAATATAAAGTTAACCCTGTAAAGCTTACTATTTTGGGAGTTGCCGGTGCCGGTGTATTTACCGGGCTTCATATATTTTATGCCAATACATGGTGGAAAGATCAGCGCGACTATTTTAAGTTCGCCACAGATGGATATTACGCCAGGAATATTGATAAGGCTTCACATATTTTTACAGCAAATGCTATCACAGTTGGTTCAGCAGTTGCATATGAATGGGCAGGAATCGCGCCGGGCAAGGCTTTGCTGTACGGAGCATTAACTTCATTAGCGTACGAAACGTATATTGAAATTAATGATGGTTTTGCACCCAATTGGGGATTTGACTGGGGTGATGTTGGAGCTAATGTTTTCGGGGCAGTTTACCCGTTTTTACAGGAAGAATTCAAACCCCTGAAACATGTAAATTTTAAATGGAGCTTTAAGCCAAGATGGATAAAAGCCAAAACATCTTCCGCAGAAGATGACCTGCTGGATGATTATACCAACATGACGTTTTGGCTCAGTGTTAATCCAATGATAATATTCCCAAAATCAGTCACAAAAGCTAAATTCTATCCCAATTTTTTAGCTTTGGCAGTCGGTATGAGCATAAAAGATGCCAGCCATGTAACCGGCAGCGGCAAAGCGCAGGTTGAATGGTATTTATCATTTGACTGGGATGTAAGCCAGTTACCAGGAAAATCAGATTTCATGCAAAAATTGAAGAGAATCCTGAATTTTTATCACTTCCCGGCTCCCGCAATAAAGATTTCACCTGAGGGAGTTTGGTATGGACTTTATTTTTAACTATTTTTCTTTTATTTTTGTAGCTTTAATACAAATCCACAAAACCAACAAAAGATGGCTAAACAACAAACATTCGCAGATAAAGCAGGAAAATTAGGCAAAAAGGCTGAAACAGTCATAGATCCCGAATCAGGAAAAGAAACCAAACTGCTTAATGTAAAATTCATAGAATCAGTTAAGACCGAAAAAGGCACCTGGAAATTCCTCGAAAGAATGCAAAAGGTGTATGAATCATCATTAAAACCATATAAACCGTAAGAGAAACAGTCTGTAATTTGTACTGTTCAGGTTTGCACTTAAAATTTTAGTAAAGAATATTTAATCCGGAAAAGAAGATAGTATTATGTCAAAAGTTTGCCAGTTAACAGGAAAAAAGCCGCTTTCAGGAAACCATGTTTCCCATGCGCATAACAAGACTAAAAGAAAACAGCTTCCCAATTTAAGGTCAAAAAGGATCTGGATCGAAGAAGAGAATAAATTCATCACTTTGAAGATCTCAACCAGTGCGCTCAGAACCCTAAAGAAAAAGGGTTATGCTAAAATGGTTGCTGAAATGAAACAGGCAAGCTGATCTTTTTACTTAACCATTAAATTTTTTTGGGAGTGTAAACCCGTTTTACACTCCTATTATTTTGCCTGTTAATTTCAAAATCGTGTGTTTAAATTTCACTGAATATTTTCTGCACTTTGCAAAACACTCCGAAAATAAGCGTAATCATCCCCACACTCAACGAAGAGAAACTCATCGTTAAGACACTGGAACAATTCACTCCCCATTTAAAAGAAAAATACAGCATAGAAATAATCATATCAGATGGCGGAAGTACCGATGGCACTTTATCTCTTTTGACCCCATTGGTTGATAAAGTTGTGAAGGCCGAGGAGGGCGTAAAGCAAAATATTCCGCAGGGCAGAAATGCAGGAGCAAAAGCGGCAGATGGCGAATTTTTATATTTCCTGAACGCGGATACAATGATACAGGATGCTGACCTTTTCTTTTCAAATTCGATGAAGGCTTTTTCACTTGAATGGAACTTTGCACTCACCTGCCGGTTCCACGTTTTCCCGGATGATATCAGGCTCTCAGATAAAATGTTTCACGGGTTTTATAATAATTATGTAAGACTTCTGAATGCTGCAGGTATGGGAATGGGCAGAGGCGAGTGCCAGATGGTGCGAAGCGATATATTCAGGAAAGTGAATGGTTACAATGAGCTCCTTGCCGCAGGCGAAGACTACGACCTTTACAGAAGAATAAAAAAGCTGGGTAAAGGAAAAATCAAATTCCTTAATGAACTGCTGGTATATGAATCACCCCGCAGGTACAGGAAATTTGGCTACATAAAAGTTTTCGGCGACTGGACAAAGAATTCGTTTTCAGTGTTCTTCAAAAACAGATCTGTAAGTAAAGAATGGGAAGCCGTAAGATGATATGTTCTCGAAGAGTGAAAGTCAAAACACAAGACGGACACTAAGACTCTAAGACTCTAAGTTCTTTCTATTAAAATATCTGCTTTCTTCTGCTTTTCTTCAAGTCTTTGTGCTTTTGTATCTATTTTTTTAAGTAAAAACTTTAAACAAAAAGCGGACACGAAGACTCTAAGGCTCAAAATTCTTTCTGCTAAAATATCTGCTTTCTTTTGATTATCTTTTTTCTTCTATATCTATAATCTGTTTTGCTTTTGATTCTCTTTGAGTCTTTGTGCCTTTGTGTCTATCTTTTGTTTTGATCATACTAAACACAAAGCGGACTCTAAGACTCCAAGGCTCAAAGTTCATACTATCTGATTATTCGCTTGATCCCGTCTTTAATTTTTTCTACATTAAAATTAATTAAGTAGCCCAGGCGTTTATCAGTCAACTTCAATTGACTTAATACCTGTGCATTCCATAAAGGATTTACATGTTCAACTGCTTTTATTTCACATATAACTAAAGTTTCAACAAATACATCAATTCTTAAGCCCTCATCAAATATAATACCATCATATTGAATGGGCAAATCAATTTGCCTTATGGCATTTAAACCTGCTTTCTTCAATTCATGAACAAAACAAATTTCATAGATTTTTTCCAGCAAACCCGGACCAAGAGCAGAATGTACTTTATATGCCGCATTAACAATTATTTTACCAATTTCTTCTTCCCTATCACTTAATGGGATTAATTCCTTTTTCATTTCCATTTCAATAAAACTTTTGTCTTTATCATTTAAAACATAAAGCGGACTCTAAGTCTCCAAGGCTCAAAGTTTTTCCTATTTAAATTACTGCTTTCTTTTGCTTTTCTTTGAGTCTTTGTGCCTTTGTGTCTATCTTTTGTTTTGCTTTTCGATCATTAAACTTTAAGAAATTCCCCGGTCACAAGATATCCTTCAACATAATCCCTCACAGAATCCTCTAATTTCATTACATCATTTTTATATCCCTCGGAGCGGAGCTTGCTCATATTTGCTTTACTGAAATACTGGTACTGGTCCTTTATATTATCGGGCATATCTATCCACTCAATTTGCGGCTCTTTGCCAAGCGCTTTGAACACCGCATTGGCGGCATCAAGCCATGTTGCGGCTCTGCCTGAGCCTATATTATAAATGCCCGTGCTGTCTTTCCCTTCACCGTTTATTGGATCAAAGAACAAAGTCATATCAACCGCATCCTTTACATAGATAAAATCACGCATCTGCTCGCCATCTTTGTATTCAGGTTTAAGTGAACGAAAGAGTTTAAGTTTACCTGTATCTTTTATCTGGTCATACGCCTTATTTACCATTGAGCGCATACTGCCTTTGTGCGTTTCATTAGGTCCGAATACATTAAAATATTTCAGCCCCGTAAATTTATCAAGCAACTTGTTTTCTATCACCCACATATCGAACATCTGCTTGGATAAGCCGTATTTATTGAGCGGCTTCAGGTTTGGAATAGTCTCAATATCATCATCAAACCCGTTTGCACCATCGCCATACGTTGCCGCGCTTGATGCATAAATATATTTTGCATTATTGCTTAAGCACCATTTACCCAGTGATTTGGAATACTCAACGTTATTTTCTATAAGGTACTCCATATTATTTTCAGTGGTTGAACTGCACGCACCCATATGATAAATGGAATCGACCTTATAATTAATTGCCCCTTTTTCTACCTGCTTCAAAAATGTATCCTTATCAACAAAATCAGTAAATTTCAGTCCCTCCAGATTCTGTTTTTTTGTACCTTTGGTATCTTCATCAACAATTAGTATTTCTGTGATACCTGATAAATTAAGTTTCCAGCAAATCGCACTGCCTATGAATCCCGCACCGCCTGTAATTATTTTCATAAATGTATATATAGTTTAGAATACAAATTTAACGTTTGGTTATGTTTAATTCAATTTAATTTGATTAGGAAAAGATAGAACTGCACCAAAAATCATATTTATTATTGCCTCATGTCATTGCTTTTAGCAAGCTCCACATATTAACTTTGTTTATCCCCCAGTATCTCAAAGATATTAACTTTACTATGTACAGTATTCTTACATATTGCAATAGACCTCCATAGTTTTCAAAATAGATTATGTTAGCCTTATTTAATAACTTAAAAATATAAAAAAATGAAAACTATAATCCAAATACTTACATTAATTTTTATTAACTTTTCAGTTTATGCTCAATTTCAGCAAAATTGGGTAGCGAGACATGAAGATAATAATTCAGTTAAATGCGGTAAGAATATCGGTTTAGATCAATATGGGAATGTTTATTATACCGGAAAAAGCAATGTGGGATTTTCAGGAGATATAGTTACTATTAAATATAATTCTGCTGGAGTCGAACAGTGGGCACAAACTTATAATAGTGCAAACGATGATGGGATAGCCCTTGCAGTAGAC
Organism: Ignavibacteria bacterium; assembly: GCA_013140565.1. GTDB lineage: Bacteria > Bacteroidota > Ignavibacteria > Tepidaquicellales > OLB5 > OLB5. Next base: position 11,626 of record JABFSP010000105.1, on the reverse strand, counting down.
TATTTTACAGGTGACGTATATGTCCTTGGTCAAATTAGTAACGGACCAAAAATTTTTGTAACTATCAAATATAACACAAATGGCATACAACAATGGGTAAATTTAGCAGGTGCACAAGAGGGTTATCCACAGGCAATTACATTGGATCAATATTCTAATGTCTACATTACCGGTGGTGATCAATTACTAAGCGGTAACGATTATTATCTAACCGTAAAGTATAACTCATCTGGTGTTCAACAATGGTACAGCAGATATAGGGACAACGACTTTAGTCGCGATTTCTCGAAAGATATAGCAGTAGATGATCTAGGGAACGTATATGTAACTGGAGAAAGTCTATTTGATTATGTAACTGTTAAATATAATGCATATGGAATACTAGAATGGTCCTCAACTTACGATAGAAGTAATTCAATTGATATTGCAAACTCAATCGATGTATACTCAGGTTCAGTTTACATTACCGGCAAAAGTCCGCTGAATATAACAAAATATAGTGACTTTGATCCCAGAGCAATATTTGTCAATGGTTTTGCAACAGTAAAATATAATTCTAACGGAGTCCAACAATGGGTTGCAAGATATGATAATCCAAATTTTACCCACAGCAGTGGCGGAAAATTAATAGTAAAGCAAATTGATGATTATCGGGATGAGAGCATATATGTAACAGGTAATGATAATGATAATATAACCACTATTTGTTATAGCTCAACAGGCACAATAAGATGGTCTAATACATATACAAATGCAAGACCAAGTTCGTTGGCAATAGATGCCAATGGTCACGCTTATATTTCAGGATTCACAGTACCATTGAACAGCAGTAACTTTCTAACTCTCCAATACAATCTCAATGGTCAGTTAATATGGAGTGATATTTATGACGGCCCGGCTAACTTACAGGATGAAACTAATTCCATTAGAATAGATCAATCGGGTAATAATCTCTATGTCTTTGGCTTCAGTACTAGTAATTCTACCAGTTCGGACTTTACATTAATTAAATACAATAGATCTTCAGATAATGGAGATAGTTTTGTAAATAGCTCTCTTAACAATTATCCAAATCCTTTTAATCCTATTACAAAAATTTCATTTAATTTACTTCAAGAAGGATTCATTACACTTAAAATATTTAATATACTAGGCGAAGAGATCAAAACATTAATATATAATGAATATAGAAAGAAAGGCACACATAATATTGAGTTTAATGCACAAAACTTGCCGAGCGGTGTCTATTTTTACAAACTGATTTCAAACGGCAATATACAGACACAAAAAATGCTACTGCTAAAATAGTAAGTTCAAAATAGAAGCACTGAAAGCTATCACATTGTGATAGCTTTTTTTATTTGCTTAAATTAATGATAAATGACAATTTATTTTTTTCAGTGGAATTTCAGTTAAGAAATAGTTAAATTCAAATATCTCAATTAACTATTTTTCAACGGAGGAACAATGAAAAAAGTATTTCTAATTTTATTTATCGCCCTGTTAACATCGGGTTCAATCTACTCTCAAAACTGGACTGAAGGTTTTGAAGGAATTGACTCACTATCCTTACCAGCCGGGTGGTCAAAATATAACGCGGCCAGCTTCCCAATTGACCCCTGGACAAACTGGACTGTAAGAGATTCGGGCTTAGGATTACCTGGCTTAAGTACTGCAACGTCAAAGTCCCATTCAGGATTAAAATCTTGCGGAGTAAGCTGGTGGTCATCAATTGATACAAACGGGACGACACCAACTATATCAAATGCATGGTTAGTTACCAAACGAATTCCGGTTTGGGCTGGAGGTGCATTTTTAAGCTACTGGATCACAGGTGGTTCAACATCTTTTCTAGATAGTGTACAAATTTGGATAAGTACGGTCGATTCAACTCCTTCAGGTTTTACTCATTATATTGAAACTTTATCATTACATGGTCCTTACGGTGTTTTCAACCAAAATTTTGTTCCTTTAGATGATTATATCGGCCAGACAGTATGGGTAGGTTTCCGTTATTATACTGATTGTTCAGTTGACGGATATTTCGTTCAATTGGATGATGTTGAAGTATCTAATCCAATCGGTATAACTCCAATTAGTACCGAAGTTCCTGGTTCTTTTGAACTCAAACAAAACTATCCAAATCCGTTTAACCCGGTTACTAATATTGAATTCAGCATAGCCAAGACAAATGATGTAAGCCTGGTGGTATATAATTCACTTGGTCAAATTGTAGCCAACCTTGTTAACCAGGAATTAAAACCCGGTACTTACAAGTATGATTTCAACGCATCCGGCTTGCCGAGCGGCTCATATTATTACAGGCTTACAGCCGGTGATTTTGTGAAGACAAATAAGATGATATTAGTTAAGTAAAAAGTAAAAAGGCAAAAAGCAAAAATAAACCTGGAAGATTTAAAAACCTTCCAGGTTTTCTTTTTTAAAAATATAGAATATTTCAATGCATCCAACGCTTATTATGATATACTTCAAAGAAAAGCGATTCTGGTGAAGTAAGACCCCACCTAAATCCTCCCCTTTAAGGGGAGGATTTAATTTTTTAAAGGACGCTATAGAGCGTCCTTTTTTTATGCAGGAAATCAAAATTGTTGATCACGGATAACACAGATATTACGGATATATACTGATAAATATCCGTGGAAATTAGTATCATCAGTATCATCTGTGTTCTCTGACCTCTCCCCCTTCCCCTCTCCTCATGCCTTTTGCTTGACTGCGATACTCCCTGCGGGTTTATCTTGAAAGGAGAGGGGTGTTTTCTATTAGCTTTTTTGTCATAATTGATGCAATCATAAAAATTGTTATTACACGCTTTGAAATGCCAAAAACAGCACATAAATAAACCTCAAAAATGCTTTGTTTTTCAATTGAAACTGACAATCATATTAAATATATTTGTTTTTTATAATATTTTACCAAATACATGAATTATAAGAGGCTGAATTATATATTTGCGGGGATAGTACTGCTCATTTCCGCCATTACCTATTTATACACCATGCAAAAAACGCTTTCCTTCTGGGATTGCGGCGAATTTATAGCATGCGCTTACACGCTTTCGGTTCCTCACCCGCCGGGCGCACCGCTGTGGATACTGCTTGGTAAGCTGGCAACAATGATACCTATCGGGTCAAATCCCGCCCTGCGTATGAATGCGCTGGCTGCTATCAGCTCGGCTTTCACGGCATCATTTTTATACCTGGTTATTGTATCAGTTATTAAAGTGTGGAAGAAAGAAATTTCTACCAACTGGGATGCCATAATGATATATTCAGCGGCGGCTATAGGAGCGCTTTCATTCACTTTCAGTGATGCGGAGTGGTTCAATGCGATGGAATCGGAAGTATACGCATTGGGAACAATGCTTGTAGGTTTATGTATCTGGCTGCTTATGCACTGGTGGGAAAAAGCCGATGAAAAAGGCAATGAAAGAATTCTGCTTTTGGTAGCATTCATTGTTGGTATTTCTCTCGGTATCCATTTGCTCGTAGTTCAGGTAATTTTGGTTGCGGGTTTTATATTTTACTTCAGGAAACACAAATACGAAAGAAAAGGATTTTTAATAGCTGTCGCAATTTCAGCGGCGGCGTTTATCGCAGTCTACCCTATTACGGTAATATGGTTCCCAACGTGGCTTGGCGGCGATATTAAAGCGTTCAAGGTTGAAGATTCAGGCGCGGTTACGTTATTTGCTGCTCTGATAGCACCGCTATTAATATACGGCATTTACTGGGCAGCTAAAAACAAAAAACAAACTCATGCAATTGCATTTTCAGCAGCGTTCCTTATTATACTGGGTTACACAATTTACGCCGGTGTAATTTTAAGAGCGCGTGTTGATAATATTCCGATTGATGAAAATGACCCGAAAAATCTTCCCGGACTTGTATCATACCTTAGCCGTGAACAGTACGGCGATGCGCCATTCTGGCCCAGAAGGTATTCACAGGAGCCTATGCATAAAAGAACATGGTCTATGTATACAAGTGATATGGATTTCATGTGGCGTTACCAGATAAACCAGATGTTTAACCGCTATCTTGGATGGCAGTACATTGGCAGAGAAAGTTATGACCAGGATGTTGGTATTGGGTGGAATGCTTCAAGCGGGACGAAAATGATAATTATTATCGGGCTAAGCGCACTGCTGCTTGCCTCAATGTATTTTTATTCCTCTCAAAAGTATCTGTACAGTTTAATTAGTGTAATATTACTGCTGGTGGTGGGGGCAGCCGGATTCTGGTCCACGGCATTTAAAGCCATACCGTTCCTCATCGGGCTCTTCGGGTTGTTCTACCATTTCCGGAAAGACTGGAAGCTTGGGCTTACTTTCCTCTGGATGTTCCTGCTTATGGGTGTGTTCACAGCGCTCTTCCAGAGACAGCAGGATCCGCAGCCAAGAGAAAGAGATTATTTCTACACGGGCGCGTTCTTTGTATATTCATTGTGGATTGGTATCGGCATAATGGGAATTATTGAGCTGATTAAAGAAAGCATTCCCAGCATTCAGCTTAATAAAGCTTTATCCGGCGCAGTGCTTGTATTAACACTTATACTTGTTCCGGGTATGATGCTTAAGACAAATTTCCATTACAATAACAGGAACGAAAACACTGTTCCGTTTGAATACGCATATAATCTATTGCAGGGAATCGATAAGGACGCTATACTTTTCACCAACGGTGATAACGATACTTTCCCCCTTTGGTACCTGCAGGCAGTTGAAGGTTACAGAACGGACGTGCGTGTCGTGAATTTAAGTCTGCTTAACACAGACTGGTACGCGCTTGAAATGAAGAACTCAATGCCGTACGGCAGTCTAAAGGTCCCAATAAGCATGAGTGATGATGAACTAAGGAGAATTTCACCAATACAATGGGGTGATTTTAAGGTTGTAAATGTATCAGTACCGCCAACGGCATATCCTGACACATTAAAAGCAAAGAACCAGACACCCGATAAACTTTCGTGGAGGATGCCTTATACTTTCGCATCAGGCAATGTTAAGGCTGTTAAGGTACAGGACCAGCTGATATTTGATATTATAAAAACCAATAACTGGCAGAGACCGATCTATTTTTCTGCGACGGTTACCGAAGATAACTACATAGGACTCGAAGAATACGCGGTTCAGGAAGGAATGGCAAAAAGAGTTGTGCCGTTCAAAGCAGATATACCGACACAGTTCAGGGTGAATGTTGACAAAATGTGGAAGAATTTCATGGAAACACCCGGGAGTTTTTCAAAGACCCCACAGGACGGTTACTTCTTTGGCAATTTCCAGAACCCGGATATATTCTTTAACCAGGTGGAAAACAACGCAGTACAAAGTTACCGCACACAGTACCTGCAGTTTGCTTATGAATTCATAAATGCCGGCGATAAAGCAAGGACCAACCAGGTACTTGACAGGATGGAAGCATTGTTCCCGAAAAATATTGTACCATATGATTACAGGATATTATACGACGTATGCATGCAGTACCTGAAGGCTGATAATTTAGCGAAGTTCAATGAACTTTCTCCTTTGGTTGAAAAAGACGCATTGGACGCATTGAACAAGAACCCAAATGATATTCAGTCATTCTGGAATCCGTACAAGCTGCTGCTAGATATTTACGAAACAAGAAACGATTATAACAAAGCGCTGGATATACTTTATAGACTCGACAGGGTATCACCAAATAACCCTGAGGTTAAATTAAAGATAGAAACATTGAAACAAAAACAGCAGGGAAAGTAAAATAGGTTTTAAGCGGCAGTTTATGGATTAGTTTTTATAGTTCATAACTGCCGCATTTTTTTTAACAGAAATAATTATTGATTGAGCCAGAAAAAACAGGTTAAAAAAACACAGGTTAAAACACAAAAAGCGCCCGCCTCACCGGATATTAAAGTATTTGGTCTGATAGGGCTTGGCATCCTTGCTATTGTTTTATATTATTACTCCAAAACATTTGATTTTATTCAGGATGATTCTTTTATTACATACCGTTATGTAAAGAATTTCACTGAAGGAAACGGGCTTGTGTTCAATATTGGCGAGCGCGTTGAAGGGTATACGTGCTTTCTTTGGGTTGTACTGCTTGCGGGAGTTAAGTCACTTGGATTCAATTTCATTTCGGCATCGCAGGTGTTGGGAATTATCTCAAGTATGCTTACACTATTGTTCACATATTTGATATCTTCAAAAATATTCCCCAAAAGTAAAGGAATCGCCTATAACCTGGTATTTTCTCTTGGCGCTTGTTTAATGCTTGCCGCAAACGGTTCGTTTGCATACTGGGCAGTAAGCGGAATGGAAACCGGTTTATTTGGCTGCCTGACAATGCTTGCAATATATTTATATCTCCGTGAAATAAACGATAACTCTGACTCCTTCCCTATTTCTTCGGTTGTATTTCTTTTTGCCTCACTCACCAGACCTGAAGGCAACCTGATATTTGCGGTTACTGTGCTGCATAAGGTCATTGTAACATTCAGGCAGAATAAAACCGCCGGGATAAATCCTGTAAAAAAACTGACAGATAAAAATAATCTTATCTGGCTTGGCTTATATTTTGCCCCGGCATTGATCTACATGATATGGCGTTATTCATACTATGGTTACCTTTTGCCTAATACTTTCTACGCAAAAACAGGCTCATCACTGGAGTATTTTTCCACGGGTTTTGAATACACATGGATCTTCCTTAAGTCATACGGTTTCTACGGACTCTTTTTACTTATCGGGCTCTACACACTGACATCAAAAGAAAAGTTTTATAATTATCTTTACTTAGTAATGATTTTTGTTGTATTCACCATATATGTAATTTTTGTTGGCGGCGATGTACTCAGGCCAAACCGTTTTTTTGTTCCTGTTATGCCTGTGTTCTTTATCCTGGTGCAGGAAGGGCTTGCAATGCTTACCGGGCTGTTTGATAAAAAACGAGAAATGGCAATGGGCGCAATTGTTGGGCTGATATTTATAGGCGGCTTCACATACTATACATATAATAACGAAGCTGAAACCATCAAAGGCTACGCCGATCTTGAAAAAGGGTTAGTAGAAAAGATGAAAATAACCGCAGGCTGGCTTAAAAACAAACAGACACAAAACGGCAAGCCGCTGACTGTGGCAGCAACTACAATAGGAGCAGTTTCGTATTACTCAGAAGTAACTCTTATAGATATGCTTGGGCTGACTGATAAAGAGGTTGCGCACAATCCGAAACCGATACCTGAAATATCGAGCAAGGATGTTGGCTGGAGAGAGCGTAATTACAATGTTGAATATATTATGAGCCGCAAGCCTGACTACATTTATTTTTCAACGGGCATTAAGCCCAGCGCTTATGCTGAGCGCGGCTTGTTCACAAGTGATACATTCATGAAGTACTACTATCCGTATTACATCAGCATAAAAGAAGCGGGATTTACTGACATAATGTATAAACGCAAATCTGATGAAGAAGCATCACAAATTAAACCGGTGCAGCCTAACCCCGAATACAAAAAATCATTTGTAAACCTGTATAACCAGGCTATGAATACACAGAGGGATAAATCTAAAACCAATGAGGCGTTAAGTCTGTACCAGCAGGCGATTGCAGCAGGTCCGGGCGGTTGGGGCACCCCCTACCAGATGATAGGCGATATTTACCTGCAGCAAAAGAATACTGAAAAGGCTTTTGAGAACTACAAAAAAGCAGTTGAGCTTGATGATTATAATGTGATGGCTCATTATTATTTGTACCAGATGTACGCCGAAAGAAAAGATACGGCTAACGCAATGAACAATTTAGATAAAATAAGAAAATACGCACCGGAGATGCTAAGCAGGTAAATATATGGCACTGTTAAACGATATTAAGATATATTTTAAGATGATGTTCAACTATAAACCCAAGACCTTCTGGAATGAGCTGTTAACTAACTCATTTGACTTAAAGGGTGTTGGACACTTCAGGATGAGCAATGAAGAGAACCTTAAAATGTATGAAGAGAAGAAGGTAATCTTAGCCGGTGAAATGAAAAAAGCAGGGATTGAGATAACTCCAAATATGGCAATTGTTGAAATAGGAATTGGCGTTGGTTACTGGACGGATTATTTTAATTCATTGGGTGCCAAAATATACACCGGCAATGATATTGCCGAAATATCAATTATCAACCTTCAGAAAAAATACCCGCAGTATGAATTTATACACGGGGATATAAGCGAAGTAAGGCTGCCCGAAGGCAAATTTGACCTTGGCGTTATGATTGATGTAACGCAGCATATCACCGATGATGACCGCTTTGATAAGGCTATGAATAACCTGTGGCGCTCGTTGAAGAGCGGGGCTAAGCTTATTATTACCATGTGGGATCCCGAAAAGAATGTTTACCTTTCAAATAAACTAAGGCTTAACAGAATTGAAAAGCCCCGCGGTTTGGATTGGTACCAGAAAATATACGGCAATGCCGAAGTATTGAGCAGGGTTGATTTTAATGATAAGTTTCTTGTGATATTTAATAAGCCGTAATTTAATTTTGAACTTATTTAAAACAGTATGAGAATATTAATAAACGCATTATCAGGTATTGGTGATGCATTAATGTTCTCACCCGCTTTAGCCCTGATGAAACGGCACTCACCCGATACTATTATTGATGTTGCAGTAATGTTCAAACCGGTCGAAGACCTGTTTAAGAATAATCCGTATGTAAGCAATGTATATTTCATTGATTTCCTTAAGCAGTCGAAACTAAAATCACTAAAACAAACTCTTGCCCTGCGTAAAAACAATTATGACGCTTCATTTAACGTGTATCCTTCAAACAGGCGGGAGTATAACATGGTGCAGTACCTTGAAGGAGCGAAAGTTAAAATCGCCCACAGGTATTTGCACTATTCAAAGTCAAATTGGGACTTCCTGAACACTAAACTTATTCAGGAAGTTAAAGACAGGCACAATGTTATCGAAAATTTTGAGCTTGCCAAAACAGTTTTCCCGAAGATACGCGAAGAAGAGCTTGGGGGACTTGAAATATATCTTACACAGGATGACGCAGCATTCGCGGAAAAGTATTTCAGCGAGAATGCTCTGAACCACAGATTTGTCGTGGGATTCCATGCAGGTTCTGCTACATTTAAGGGACACATTAATAAACGCTGGTCAGCTATAAAATACTCATCTCTTGCCAGGCAGCTTGCTGAAAGTTATCATGCTAAAATACTGCTATTTGGCACGGAAACGGATGTAAATGAGATGATCCAGACACTTGGCGGAAGCAATGTATTGATTCCTAAAACAGGGAATTTGATGCAATCGCTGGCGCTGATGGAAAGATGCAGTATGTTCGTAAGTAATGATTCAGCTTTAATGCATATGGCAGCCGGACTCGGTATACCGCAGGTGGCAATATTCGCTTACACAAACTATAAAGAGCTTTACCCGTGGCAGAACAGGCATATTATTGTACGAACAGAGCTTGACTGCTCGCCGTGTTTTTTTAATTCACCAAAGTCTGTTAAGTGTATTTACACAGGCAAAGATGAATACAAGTGTATTAAATTAGTTGAAGTGATCGATGTATTGGAAGCATGCGAAGCGTTAATCGAAGAAATTCCAAGTAATGTTGAACCTTGAAATAGTGTTTAAGAATCCTCCCCTATCCATAAAAGGATAAACTCCCGTATTATAAACAATTCTATCCAGTATGTTTTCAAGCGTCAAACCAAAAGTAGCCTTACCGATCTTACCGATAATGTAGAAATCTAATGTGGCGTTGGCAGGGATACGAATGCTGTTTTGCATCGAATTTAAATGAATTGTGAATGGCTGGAACATATTTGAACTTCCCGAATAAAATAGTGACCTGTATTCAGACCAATAGCGGGTTCCAAGTCCGATCTTGTATTCAAGCTTGTTTTTAAATGCATTATCTTCCCACACTAAATTTATCCTGCCGAAATTCTCAGGGCTATCCATATTATGATCATTTCTGAACGAGTAAGAATGATTTAACGCGAGCTTAAATTTAAACACCTTAATTTCAGAAAATAAATTTATACCTCTGAATACAGTTGAAGGAGGAAAATTCAGCAGGGTGAAATAGTAATCGTAGGTTCTCGTTTTGTAATAATAAAACTCTGTACCCACATTCATAAAATTGTTCCTGTAATCTACTGAAGTGCTTACATGGTTATCCTTATAACTGTACTGCAGCTTAAGCTGCATGTTTTCGCTTTCCGAAAATTTCAGCTTATACTCTGCTTTGGCGCCGGGAGTTATACTGATACTGTTAAAACCGGCGGAGTAATAATCATAATCAAATGCCTCGGAAAACCCTCTGACAAATCCTGACAATAATAAATCGTTATATTTTAAAGAAAGCTCCTGTATAAAATTTATATTTTTGGTATTCAGGTAAAATGGGTCAGTTCCTGAACTAAAATTGTAATTTTTAACGGTATAATTGAACTCACCTTCTGAGTTAGAATATAGCTTAAGAGTCCGTGATAGATCAAAATACAATTGTTCCTTTAACTTAATTCCGTAATTTATCCATTGGTAATTATTTTTTTCATAAACACCGTTTGGATTGCTGCGATTCTCCTCATCCCTGTAATTTCTGAATGAATTGCTTACAAACAACTGGATCAATGATGTTGAATTATTGCCGGTTTTAAAAACAGTCCCAAGATCAACATCAAATCTTTCCTTTATTTCATATGCATCACTGTTAAACACAAATGCCTCAGTTGCATCAAATACTTTACCTTTATCTCCCAGGTTAACTGTATCAGGATTAATTCCGCTATTCAGCCCTTTTTGGATATGGGCATAATTTACATAAGCGAAAAAATTAAGTTTATTGTTTGGAGCAAAATTCAGGTTGAACCTGCCGAGCCATTTATCAAAATCGCTGTTCGTGTAATGCCCATCGTACGAGTGTTTTGTGATACCGAAATTAAAATTCAGCTGTCTGAAAAAATTCTGATGAAAATTGGCATCAAGGTAAAGATTCTCATATCTATCCTGGTAAAAGCTCATTTCAGTATACGGCCTGAATTGAAATAACTGCCGCTGAATTACATTTATAGTATTGCTGTACCCGTAAATATTATTACTGTAGTCACCTGAAAATTCAATTTCCGCTATTTCATTCCTGGAAAACAAATTAAAATCTATTGAACCATCCAGAGGATCATTAACAGGCCTGCCGTTTCTTAATAAACCTGTTTTGGTATACGTCTGCTGGTTGTAATTTAAAGGGTTAAGCTGCCCTATATCCATAAATTTCAAATAATATCCCGGTACAATATTGAACATATCCTCAAGTGATTTTGCGGGATACCACAAAAATCTGCGGCGCGTTAATGTATCCGGGTTAGATTTGTTTATATACTGGTAATTATGATCGGCAAGAATAAAATTCTGAACGTAGACGGTATCTTTGGGATCAACGGGTTTGATTATTGGTTTGGTTGTATCCTGCGCAAAGGTAATGAAATTAATTGAAAGGAAAAATAATACGATAACTATAATATTTATGTTATTTCTTTTCAATTAATGTGATATAGTAAATTAAATTTAATGCCACAATTAGTTACTGAATTAAGCCTGAATTACAC